>NZ_DBHIDN010000022.1:0-28648 GCF_057251025.1 Shuttleworthella sp. | reverse complement strand
TTTACTGGCTTTGCCGCATTATATTTTTTATTCAACTATCAAAGACGGGATTATAAACATTTATGACCCGGCATCAAGCAAATCGCCGCAATATATTCTGATAATTATTTTGTTTATCTCTGTTTTATTTGATAAGTAAACCCCTCTCCGATCCCCTATAATAGAGATACCTACGGATTTATTTTATGGAGATTACGAACCTATGCTTGCTTCCCAAGGACCCTTTTCTTCCTCTTCCGCCACTGCGGGCCACTCCAGCACTTCCTCCGCCCCCCATCTTCCCGGGTCCGCCTTTGTGACCGGAGCCTCCGGCGGAATCGGAGCGGCGATCGCAAGAGCTCTGGCCAAGGAGGGCTACCAGCTGACCCTTCTGGGGCATGAATCCGGCCGGGCCCTGGAAGCCCTGGCCCGGGAGCTCTCCCCTCTTCAGTCGAATCCGGAAGGTCCTCTCTCCCTCCTCGGCGACATTGCGGATCCTACATTCGTCCGGGAGGCGGCCCAGAAACACTTGGATGCCTACGGGTCCGTCGACCTGATTGTCAACAATGCCGGCATCGCCTGGCTTGGCCTGATCACAGAGATGAGCATTGCGGACTGGCAGCGTGTCCTGGACGTCAATCTCAGTTCCCTCTTCTACACAACCAAGTTCCTGGTCCCCTCCATGATCCGGTTCGGCCGGGGACAGATCATCAACATCTCCTCCATGTGGGGGCGGGTCGGTGCCTCCTGTGAAGTCGCCTATTCCGCCTCTAAGGGCGCTGTCAATGCCTACACCATGGCCCTGGCCAAGGAGCTTGCCCCCTCTCATATCCGGGTCAACGCCCTTGCCTGCGGCATGATCGACACCCCCATGAATGCCATGCTCTCCGAGGAGGACAAGGCCGCCATGATTGAGGATATCCCCGCCGACCGGATGGGAAGGCCGGAGGATGTGGCCTGTGCCCTGGTCGCCCTCCTGTCCTCCGGCGACTATCTGACCGGTCAGGTGATCGGTCTCGACGGAGGATACATTTGACATTGCATGTCATGCAATCCTATGATTTATCCTGTAACTGTACTGCCTGCCGTGCAAGCTTTCTGTAAACTGAACCTGTTCTTTTACAGAGAGGAGCAGGGCTATGGGGCGCAGAGAATCAGCGGGTTTGAATTCATTCAAATACCATGATATTACCAAAGACCCCGAGCGTCTCAGGCGCGCTGCTCTTCTGGCGAAAAACCTCAATTACCTGACTCTGCGTCACCCGGTCGGGAAGAAGGAGCTGGGCGCCTATGTCGGGGTTCGTTACGAGACGATTACTCGCTACTACCGGGGGCAGATTCTTCCCACTCCGGAGAAGGAGACCAGGCTTGCCGCTTTCTTCGGCATCCGACCGGAAGATCTCTACTCCGCGGACCGGATCATCCCGGCGGAACTGCGCGAGCTGGATCCAGACCGCCTGCACGACGCCCTGGACAAGCACCTGACCCGCTACTACCAGCTCTCTGACCGCTCCCGAAAGCAAGTAGACCTGCTGACAGAAGACCTCTACTGGCAGGAGCGAATCGACCGGCTCTCGCCCACATCCGACAAGGGACTTGGGACCTACCCCGACGATTCGTCCGCTGACTTGTAGACAGAAAGGATATCAGGAGATTTTACATGGTAAAACACATCATTCTCTGGACCTTAAAGGACGCATATGATGGGCCCGAAAAGGCCCGCATCAAGCGGGATATCAAGGAGGGCCTGGAGGGGCTGATGGGACAGATCCCCGGTCTGCTCGAGATCAGAGTTCACGCCGAGGGCCTTGAGACTTCAAACGCTGACCTCATGCTGGAGGCTGCCTTTGAGAACTTTGAAGCTCTGAAGGCCTACGCCGTTCACCCGGCCCACCTGGCGGTTGCAAACGGCAGAGTCCGTCCCTACACCGCCTCGAGAGCCTGCCTGGATTATGAACTCTGACAGACGCCGCAGACAGGACCCGAATATAAGAGACGATATCCTGCATATAGGAGGTGGGTCATGAGCAAGATCGGTGATTATGTGAGAATCAAACGCCGGGATCTGGGTCTCACCCAGGAGGAATTTGCCATTCAATCCGGCCTGGGTCTTCGCTTCGTAAGAGAACTGGAGCAGGGCAAGAAGACTGTCCGCATGGACAAGGTCAATCAGGCCCTCTCCTTCTTTGGTATGGAGGCAGTGGCAGGCCCCATCTCTGAGGCTTCCGCCCCGGATATCCTCCCCTCCCCTGTAAGGGCCGGGAAGAAGAGGACCTCTGCCTCTGCCTCCTCTTCCTCATCCGCGCCGGCACCCACTCGCCGGCCACTGAAAAACCCGCCTCATCCGCCTCAGGAAGAAAAAGAAGAAGAGATCTGGTTACTCTGAGCCTTCTTCCACCGGGCGCTTCTCTCTTCGCAGGACCGCATAGCCCCTGCTTCCCAGCAGGAAGTCCCCTCGGCGGTCCTCTAAGCGATTCTCCATCAGGATGCTTGCATTCTGCAGGCAGTCACTCAAATCAACGGTATCCGGACTGTTATTCAGACAGACAATGATCTCCATCTCCTTGTCGCCGCGGGAGAAGATATAAAGGCCCCTGTCGTTCTTTCTCACCAGCCTGTAATTGCCGTAGACAAGAAGCGGATACTGCTTCCGCAGACCGGTCAGCTGTCGGAAGAAGGCGCTGAGGCCCTCGCCCTTTCTGTCCCAGGCCATGGGCCCCCTTAGGGCATGCTCAGAGTCTCCGTCCATTCCGACCTCATCCCCATAGAAGACACATGGAACCCCGGGTGACATGAAGAGGAAGACCTCCGCCAGTTTAAAGCGGTCCTCATCCCCCCGGCATTCGGACAGAAACCGGCTCACATCATGGCTGTCAAGCAGATTCAACTGGACCCGCAGGCTTCCGGTCCGGTAGCGGAGGAGCATCTTTGCGACCCGGTCATGAAAGGCCTCTGTTCCAATGGCGCTCCGCCCAAAGAAGTCCAGGCAGATCCTTCGGAAGCTGTAATTCATGGTGGAGTCGAACATATCCCCGGCAAGCCAGGTCTCCGCGCTCTCCCAGACCTCTCCGATCAGAACGCTCTCCGGATTGGTCTCTCTTGCCACCCGCCGGAATTCCCGCCAGAATTCCCGGTCCACTTCGTTTGCCACGTCAAGCCGCCAGCCGTCAATCCGAAACTCCTGCAGCCAGTACCTGCACACCTCCATGAAGTAATCCCGAACCGCGGGATGCGATGTGTTCCATTTCGGCATCTTCCCATGATAGCCGAAGCAGCTATAGGTCGGCCTCTCCCCCCGCTTGCTCGTCCGGGTCACCGGATAGGAGAGTCGGTAGAACCAATCCGCGTAGGAAGACTCCCGCCCCTTCTCTACAACATCGTCAAATTTATGAAAATCACAGCTGCAATGGTTGAATACCCCGTCAATCACGATTCGCATGCCACGGGCGTGCGCCTGATCGACCAGCTGATGAAATTCCTCGTCCGTCCCCAGATTGGGTGACACGTGAAAGTAGTCCAGCAAGTCATACTTATGGTATTCACCGGCCGTGAAAATCGGGTTCAAGTAGATGCAGTTAAATCCCAGCCCCCGGATGTAGTCAAGGCTCTCCAGGATCCCACGGATCGTTCCGCCTAACCTGCTCTTCAGTTGAATTCCCCTCTCCCAGGGGGTCTCGCCGGGAGCAGGGCAGATCTCCTCCCTGCCGTTTGCGAAGCTGTCGGGGAAGATATTGTAGACGATTGCCCTCTGAAACCATTCCGGCTCCAGGCCCACTTCCTCCCGTCGGATAAAGGGATACTGGTAGCAGTCGTCACATTCTGAGGGTGGTCCCTGCTCGGCTAAGTCCGCGTAATAGCAGACCGTCTCCGCATCGCCGATCAGCTCAAAGTAATAGCAGACGCGCTCGAAGGGGGTCTCAAATGTGGCATCAAAGTAATCGAAGAGCCCCGCAGACAGGATTAAGTCCATCTCCACCGGGAAAAACCTGCTCGGGTCATTGGGCTGGACCCGGTCTCCGTACCATAGAATCACCCGCTTTACATTGCCCCTTGCTGTCCTGAGGCGGATGGTCATATTGGATTGTGTATTGGCAAAGGCATATTGGGACAGGGGAATATGCAGCAGGGCCTCTTTCTTTATCATAACTTCTCTCCTGACTTCTCTCCCGGTTTCAAAACTTTCATTTCAGGGCTTTCATTTCAGATCTTTCCTTGAAGAAACGCTCCGCCTTGCGCGTATCTGCGCTCTTTTTAACCCCAAAAATCTGAATATTCATTTGCTCCTCCCGCAAATCTACACCTTTTACGACAAGGGATCAATGATCTCCCGCCGAACCTTTCGGAAGAAGATGATGGACAGAATCAAAGAAACACCCTCCGCGATGATAAAGCAAAACCAGATGATGTTTAGGTTCCCAAAGAGCGAGAGGACCCAGGCCACCGGCAGGAGGACGAACATCTGCCGCCCAAGGGAGATGACCAGAGAATAGGTGGACTTGGCAAATGCCTGGAAGACGCCTCCAAAGAGGATTCCTACAGCAGCCAGCGGGAAATGGACAGAAATCGTCCGAAGGGCGATGACTCCCATCTCTGTCACCTGCGGGCTCGCATTGAAGATCTTGAGCAGGCTGTTTGGGAAGATCCAGAAGACAAGGGTTCCCGCAATCATAATTGTCGCTGCCAGGAGGATTCCGAAGCGAAGTGTGTCCTTGATTCGCTTCTTCTGTCTCGCCCCGTAGTTGTATGCCAGGATGGGAATGATCCCATTGTTGAGTCCGAAGACCGGCATAAAGAAGAAGGACTGTAGCTTGAAGTAGATGCCGAAAATCGTCAGGCCATCATCCCCGCCCGTATGCCCCAAGATCAGATTCATTCCCCAGGACATGACGGACCCGACCGCCATCATGGCGACGGTCGGAATCCCAACATAATAGATCTCACGCACCATGGCCAGGCGGGGACGAAACACCTTGGCCGGGGACAGGGAGAACTCATGACAGAAGTGCAGGTTCAAGGACAGACCCACAATCGCTGCGGCGAACTGGCCGATCACCGTGGCATAGGCTGCCCCGGCGACTCCCACCTCCGGGAAGGGCCCATGGCCGAAGATCATCATATAGTCCAGGACAATATTGACCAGGGCGCCTGTGATCTGAGAGATCATCGACAGGTGACTGCGTCCGGTAGCCTGGAGCATGCGCTCGAATGTCATCTGCAAGAAGAGGCCTGCCGAGAGACCCAGGACGATGTGCAGATAATCTTTGGCATAGGCAATGGTCTCTGCCTGCGAGGTCTGCCCGTGCACGAAGGGAGATACAATCGTGACGGACAAGAGCAGAAAGAGGATAAAGTTGACCAGGTTGAGCAGGATGCCCGTATTGGCGGAGGCATCCGCCTTACTCCGGTTCTTCTCCCCCAGAGAGCGGGATAGAATCGCGTTGAATCCCACTCCCGTACCGGATCCGAAGGCAATCATCAGATTCTGCAGTGGAAAGGCTACGGTCAGGGCAGCGACCCCGTAGTTGGGATCATACTGTCCGATGAAATAGGAGTCCACAATATTGTAAAGTGCCTGCACCAACATAGAAATCATGATGGGCAGGGACATGGATACCACCAGGGGCTTGATGGCCATGGTTCCCATCTTGTTCTCTTTGAATTCAGCCAAACTTCTGCCTCCTGCTTCTTCTTCCCGGTTGATTTTATCTTATTCCGTTTTTTCTCTTCTTACCTTTTCACTTCTTCCGGCCGATGTCGCTGTGAGTTCCTGCTCCCCATCCTCCCTGGCCAGTTGACGCAGAGCTTTCCTGAGTTCCATGGCCGACAACTTGGTTCCGTAGAAATCTTTCCTGGAGCAGCCGGCTCTTCCCCCGCCGGCGCAGGCACAGGCGCAGGCGCATCCGCCACCGCCACGGTGTATCCATCTTCCATGATATGGCCTGGCCCCGCCCTCTGTGGCGTTGTAGGTATCCTCCAGGCTTTTCCCCCTTCCGTGGAAGCGGATCAGGCCAAAGACCAAAAGGGGACCGGCCAGGACGGCCAGGACCAGATAGGTCGCAAGCGAATCATTTGGTCCGATATTTCTTCCATCAACAAAGGAATAGGCATTCGGTGGATAGGATACACTGACCGTCATCCGCTCCCCCTGCTCCAGATCCGTCTTCTTCGCATGGTAGTAGGATTGATCACCAATTGTCACAGTCCGGACCGACTGCCCATCATCCGTCCGCAGAAAGCCCTCTGTCTTCCGGACCTTGTCCGTTCCCCAGTAGAGATTCATCTCATCCACCGGGGTATCATCAAACCAGCCGGGCGTGAAGCTATAGACCACTTGCTGATTGTCAGGATCCTTCTGGAAAATATTGTACTGGGTCAGGGCAAAGGAGAAGTGGACAATCTCTCCCGCATAATACCTGCGGTCTAAGTCGATGCGGGCATAGTCACCTCCCTTTTCCCTCATATATCGGATCTTCTTGATTGTAGAACTCTCGGCCTCAAGATCCTTGATGTGACGATTGCCGATTCCGATCTTAACCCAGGTCAGGGGGCCGTCCCTATCATCATCCAACACTTTCCAGTTCAGGTCATAGTGAATTCTGGCAGATCCGTCCTCATTCACGGTCAGGCGAATATCATAGCGCAAAATCTCATCCAGGGGATTTGCCTGATAGGCACGGACGCCGCTCCGGGGCAAAAGCAGAGCCAAAAGAAGGACAAGCAGGGCAAGTCCCCCTCTGATATAGCGCTTTTTCTCTCTCCACACTCTCATCATTTTCTCGAACGCATCCCTTTCTCTGATACTCCGGGGCAGGACCCCAGGTTGCTATTCAACCTCTCTGACTGAGGGGGCAGCAAAGGAGATTGCCCGCCGATTGTCTGCGGATCCGCCTTGTCTTCGGATCTCTCCAGATCTTCTCCCAGGGGTCCGTCAAGAGATTCCCCAGGGGCCGGTCTGACAGCCAGGACTGACAGGGGACGACATCTCCGTTGGGGGCGACTGCCATATTGGAAAGACCAGCTCCGCAAGCCGGTTCATCTAGACCCAGGGCCCGCAGGGTCTCACTGTCCGCCAGTCCCGGCGAGGTGAAATTCAGGTCCATATCATGGGCATAGGCAAAGTCACAGGCTTCCCATAAGATCCGGCTCAGTTCCTGCCTGCGGAGGGTCGACGCCTTAGACGCCTCCCCTCTGGCATTGCCGGTCACAATCAGACCGGAGACGGTCACGAAGCGGACTCCCATCTCGTGCAGGAAACGCAGGGTATCGATATAGTCCGCATTCAAAGAGCAAAGGGGGGTGTTCGTGGATATGCCGAGACCTGCTGCCAGGGCGTTCTCAATCCCACGAACTGTCTGGTCATAGTGATCTCCTCCCACCAGCCGGTTGTGGACCCGGCGGTCCGCCGCATAGAAGGTAACCTGGACATGATCCAACTCCGCCAGGACCAGCTTCTGGCAGTAATCCTCCGTCAATCGGATCCCGTTGGTGTTGAGCCGGCTGATGAACCAGCGGGCATGACCGATCAGGAGGGGAAGATCCTCCCGCATGGTCGGCTCTCCTCCCGTGAAGGTCAGCTGCGGGATCCCGGCCTGATAACAGCGATCAATGATCCGCACCCAGTCCTCGGTAGACCGTTCCCGGGTCTGCCCCATCTCCTGTCCCGCCGCGTAGCAGTGGACGCATCTCTGATTGCAGTTCCAATGCCCCTCCTTTGTCATTGCGGAGACCATGAGGTCCATCCGGTGGGGAGCTGTCATATAGGGGGCGATGTCTCTGAGAGACAGGCCCCCCAGTTCGATAGCTACAGCCCGTCCCCTGTTGATATCCTCAACCGTCCCCAGGATGATCTCAAGATCTGCGGCCAGCTGCTCGATGGATCTGCGGGGGTAGAAGCGCCGCACTCTTGTCAGAGCTTCCTGCAAGATCTCCGTCAAGCCTTGGCCGCCTCTGCCGGATTCCCTTTCCTCTTCCGAGACAGGTCCATGGGCATTCACCGCATCTATGGCCTCCGCGAGTAGGATCGCCTGTGCCCGCGCAAGGGGCAGATACTCCTTCCCGTTGATAATGACAAGCGCCGGCGGCCTTTTCCCCCATACATAGCGGGGAAAGATCAGGTGGAGGCGCAGGACGTCCCTCGTTCCCGGATTCCAGGTCGTGTGAAGGACCCTGCCGGCATGTTCTTTCATATACAGTTCTTCAGCCAGCATAGCGCCTCCTCACAGGGTCTCCCTCTCTTGCTCACAGGCCAAAGAGCAGGTACAAAAGGCCCAGGTTCACAGCATAGACCGCCACAAAGTAGATGAGCTCAAAGGCCAGGGCCGGGTAAAAGCGCACATGTCCCTCCGCCTTTCCCATAGTCATGCGCATGACAGACTTTTGATTCTCCTTATAGAGCCGACGGTTTTTATCATAGTTATGGAGAAGCACCCCACAGAAAACCGCGTAGATGAAGGGCAGAATGATTGCCTTGGGAAGGGATAGGGACCAGAAGCCGGTCACAAATATGATGCCACACAGCAAGAGTATGCTGATCTGGATGAACTTCTTCTTAAAGGCCTCCTCGTAGAAGTACTTGTGGTCGAAGAGTTTTCCCAGCTTGGGCCCATAGCGGGGCATACTCTCAAGCAAACCAAGGGGCAGGTGCCTGCAGAAGAATTGATAACACTGCTCCATGTGCTCCCTGTCCTCAGGACTTCCGATCTCATAGTGAAAGTTGAGCCTGGCACCCCTGCAGAAGAAGGTAAGCTGCCGGCTGCCATAGAAATACGATTCTCTCTGTATAGCCATGGCCCATTCCTCATAAGAGACGCTTCGCTCATTGCCGAAGAAGCCAACATGACGCGTCCCTGTCTCCTCCAGGTAGCTTCCTGTCTTGAACATCCTCTTCAAGATCGGCATGACAAGCAGGAGATAAATCAGACACCAGGCCAGGAAAAAGCAGGTAGACGGCAGGAGAAAAGAGGGCAGAAATCCCGGTCCCTTATCCGCCAGCCTTTCCATGACGGCAGCCATTCCCTTCCAACGCAACAGCATTCCGATCAAGATATCGGTACTGATGATCACCCCCAGTAGCAGTACGATCTGCCACGCCGACCGGATGGTCTGGCACCAGGCGTCGCTTCTGTCCGGCAGGAAATATGGCCTGCGGCGGAATTCCTCCAATTGACTCTTCTTCATTCTCTATTTGCCTCCATCCAGTCAACGGCAAAGTCACTCGAAGCGGAGATCTTCTGTCTCCTTCCGCTCACCTCAGGCGAGTATAGCACAGGGAATCATTTCTTCCAAAAACCGCAGATCTCCGGCTTTCCACTATCGTTTTAATCTTTTGTAACATCTCTGCTTATTTTTTGTCAAAAGTTCTTTTTTACAAATATCGACTTCAAAATTTGTGACCCATCACAATGAACAAATTCCCTGCATTGACTATACTGATAACAGAATTACTTTTATCCTTTCGATCCTCTGGAAAAGGAGCACATCATGCGACTGCTGACGGTTATGGACGATCAGGCCAGCGAGCACCTCGGCCTATACCACGAACACGGGCTCTCCTTCTACATCGAGACCGCCTCGACCAGACTCCTCTTTGACTTTGGCGCCGGAGCCCACACGCTTGACAATGCGCTTGCCCTAAATCTCCCCCTGGACTCGCTTGACTACATGATCGGCAGCCACGGCCACTATGATCACTCCGGCGGATATCCGGCATTCATCCGGGCCGGTCTTCACCCGCCCCTGGTCACCGGCAAGGGGTACTTCCGGGACAAATACGCCTTACAAGGGATCCGCATGACCTACCTGGGAAACAGTTTTGACCGGGCCTTCCTCAAATCGCATGCGATTGAGCACATGGAGTGCGACGGCCTTCTCAAGCTGACAGACCGGTGCTATGTCATGAACCGCTTCCATCGAACTTATGATTTTGAGACAATTCCCAAGCGTTTTATGGTCCGGGCGGATTCCTCTCCGGAATCGGGAGACGACTTCATCGAGGATGATTTCCCGGACGAGATCTGCCTGATCCTTCGGGTAAGAGACGGACTTGCGGTCATTGTCGGCTGCAGTCATCCCGGGATTCTCAATATTTTAAGCAGTATCCAAGAAGCGTTCCGTCTTCCTATTGTTGCAGTTGCGGGCGGAACCCACCTGATGGAGGCGTCCGATGACAGGATCTATAAGACTCTGGAAGTCATGCGGTCTATGGGAATCCGAACCATCGGCTTCAACCACTGTTCCGGCGGCCGCTTGTCCGAAATCATGCGTGGAGATTTTCCGGATCTCAAGGCCGCCCACCTTGCGGTTGGCGACGGCTTGATCCTCCCGGAATAGGACTGTGACCGGAGGAAGGACAGAGGGGAACCAATGAAGAGCATCGACATGTCGGCATTTTCCGACCTCGCCCAGGATTTCGTAGAGGCGACCTCTTCCCTTGTGCGCGGGCGCGCCATCAACATTATGGATATGACCGGCACCATCATTGCGTCCACAGAGCGTGAACGGGTCGGGAGCTTTCATCAGGGGGCCAAGGAGGCGATTGAGACCGGTCGGACGGTTCGGATCACAAAGGACAATCTGTCTTCCTACAAGGGGGCCAAGGAGGGCTATAATATGCCCATTTTCCGGCAGGGCCGGGTCGTGGGCGTAGTCGGGATCTACGGTCCGGAAGAGGAAGTCCAGGATGCCGCCAATCTCCTTCGGGTCTATGTCACACAGTGCTTCGCCCAGCAGGCTATGGCCAGAAGACAGGTCATGGAGGGGGAACTTCGGAGTCAGCTCCTGGATCTCTATCTTCTGGGCGACCCTGACCGCCGGGAGGAAATCGAGCAGCTGTCCGACATCCTTTCCTGCCGCCTCCGCTTTCCCGTCACCGTCATCGTTCTAAAGACAAGCGCGCCATCGGGGATCTCCGGCTTCTATGACCTCTTGCGCCGGCATTTCGGAAATGAAGAGGTCTTCGCCTCCAATGATGTATACGGGGCCAAGGACAATGTCTTCATCCTGATCCACTCTTCCACCGGCTCCGGGACCACGGACCATTTCCTGGAGATTGCCAAGAAGCTCTGCCTGTCCAGGGGGGACTTTCGCATGATCATCAGTGACCAGTGCGCCAGTGCCGATGAGATTGTGGAGGGCTATATGGAGGCCAAGGCTCTCTTGTCCCTGCCCGGGACCGGGATTGACCTGCTCTGTCAGCCAAGCACCCGCAGCAAGCTCTATATCGGCAAGATCCTGCAGCACGGAGGATCCCACTATATTCGTCAACTTGACCGTCTGCTCCAGCAGGCGGTTACTGAACCGCAGCGGCAGATCCTGCTTGAGAACGCCGACGTCTACTTCCGTATGAACGGCTCTGTACAGGCAGCCGCCGATGCCCTTCACATTCACAAGAACACCCTTCTCTACCGGCTGAACCGCCTGTATGAGATCCTGGGTCTGGGCGAAGGGCCCTCATTCGAGAGAGAACTTTTTATCCGCATGCTGCTTGCCTGTCATGCGGAGGAAGTATAGTAACTTGCAGGCCGAACCGACCTGCGGAAAAGGGAATTTGTAAGGAGGTTTTTATGTTCTATCTGGTTGTGATTCTTGTTGCGGTCCTACTGATGATTCTGGCGATACAGAAATTCCATCTGCATCCCTTCATCGTCATGACGGTCATCTCCATCCTTGTCGGCCTGGTCTGCGGCATCGGGACGGAGGATGTGATCAAAACCGTCAAGAGCGGTTTCGGAAACATCATGGGGAACATCGGTATCGTTATCCTCTGCGGCACGATTATCGGAACGATCTTAGAGAAGACCGGCGCCGCCCTTACCATGGCCAATTCCATCCTGCACCTTGTCGGAAAGAAGCGCAGTGTCCTGACCATGGCGATCACAGGCTATATCACGGGTATTCCGGTCTTCTGTGACTCCGGATTCGTTATCTTAAGCCCCATTATGCGAGCCCTGGCCGCCCAGTCCGACCTCTCTCTCGCCGTGATGGCGACCGCCCTCTCCGGTGGACTCTATGCGACCCACTGTCTGGTTCCGCCGACCCCCGGGCCCATCGCCATGGCCGGCACCCTGAATGCGGACCTTGGCCTGACCATCCTTGTCGGCCTTGCCGTCTCCATTCCGGCGACTCTGGTTGCCTATATTTATGCCCGCAAGATCTCCAGCAAGGTCCAGATCCCGGCCAACCCCGAGAACACGGTGGAAGAGCTTGTCGCTAAATACGGTAAACTTCCCGGCGCCGCTCACAGCTTCGCTCCCATTCTTCTTCCCATCATCCTGATTGCTCTTAAGTCTGTCAGCGATTTCCCCAGCGCCCCCTTCGGATCAGGGGCCATCAAGAACTTCTTCTCCTTCATCGGTAACCCGGTTGTCGCTCTGATCCTCGGCGTCTTCCTGGCAATGACCCTGATCCCCAAATCTGAGTCCAAGAACAGCTTAAAGTGGATCACCGAGGGTGTCACTAACTCCGCTGGAATTCTGGCCATCACCGGCGCCGGCGGTTCTTTCGGGGCGATCATTCAGAAGCTCCCGATCGCGGAGGTCTTAAGCGCCAATCTCCTGGGTCTCGGCGTTGGTGTCTTCCTTCCCTTTATCATCGCAGCTCTTCTCAAGTGCGCAATGGGCGCATCTACTGTCGCAATGATCACCACCTCTGCCATGATGGTCCCCATGATGGACTCTCTCGGCTTCACTTCACCGATTGCCAGAGTTCTTGTCATCATGGCCATCGGTGCCGGATCCATGACGGTCTCTCACGCCAACGACTCCTACTTCTGGGTTGTCTCTCAGTTCTCCGATATGGATACAGAGCAGGCCTATAAGTGTCAGACCGGTATGACCGGGGTGATGGGAATCACCACCATTGTGGTTGTCTTCATCCTGTCACTGATTTTCGTTCGCTAACCCCAGATCAGCCAAGAGAGGCCGTGTCTCAAGCCCTCTTATTCAGAAGGTAGCCGGTCACCGCTCCGACAGAGCCTCCCACAATATGGGCCATGTTGGAGACATTGTCGACGACAGTGAGCCCCTGATAGATCTGCTGTCCGATGAAGATGGTCGCCACCAGAATAAATGTCAGGGGGATTTCCCCATCCTTAAAGCCTGTAAAGGAGGCCAGCACAATGAAAGCAAAGACGATACCGCTGGCTCCGCAGAGCGCGACATAGGGGAAGAAGATATAGTTGACCAGGCCTGTGACAAGAGCCGTCACCGCCATGATCTCAAGTAAGGTCTTCGCCCCGTACTTCTCCTCCAGCATGGGACCTAAGAGGAGCAGATAGGAGGCGTTGCCGATGAAATGCTGCCATCCGCTGTGCCCGATGGCATGGGTAAAGAAGCGGGGATAGGTCAGGGGATCAAGCAGGGAGGAGTGATAGGTCATAAAGAGGAGCCTGGTGCTCCTCCCCCCTGTCAGCTGTCCCAGGGCGACCGCCAGAAGACAGAGTAGAACGAAGCTGAGAACAACGGGGGAATTATAGGAAATCTTGAACTTCTTCATAAAACCACTCCTTTTCTAAAAAGCAATCTCCCCGGCCGCTTGTCCTGGAACGAAGCCGCCTGAAATCATTCTAGCAGCATCGTAGCATTTCTCCCCTGCGGGAACAAGCCGGTCACACAACCTGCTCTTTGCCCATCTCCTTCATTGTCAAAGCCCCCGCCTGGCCGGCTTTTGCGGTCAGGCGAGGGCTTATATACAGTTCCGCGATATCTTGATCAATCAGATGAGTCGGTTGACTTCATCTGCCACAAACTGCACCTTGGGTCCGATGACAACCTGCACCGAGGTCTTACTGGGTCTGATAATCCCGGCAACCCCTGCGGACTTGATCTTCTTCTCATCAACAGCGGTATAATCCTTCACCTCAATCCGAAGTCTTGTGATGCAGTTATCGACGGAGGCCACATTCTCCTTGCCTCCGAGGCCTTCCAGGATAATCCTGGCAACTTCCGTATAATCTCCATTTGTAAGTACAGCCTTCATTTCCTCCGCATTGTCGGCATCATCTTCTCTGCCCGGAGTCTTGAGATCGAACTTGCTGATGGCGAATCGGAAGACGGCATAGAATACGACTGCTGCCGCAATGCCCAGGGGGATGATCAGCCATGTCTTCTGCGCAAGCGGAAGCTGGGAGCTGAATACCAGGTCTGTAAGGCCCGCGGAGAAGGCAAATCCCGCTCTGAATCCGAGCGCAACGGTGATGGTCGTAAATACGCCGTAGAGAATGGCATATACCAGATAGAGTCCCGGTGCAAGGAACATAAAAGCGAACTCGAAGGGCTCTGTCACACCGCAGATAAATGCGCAGAGCGCAGCCGCCCCCAAGAGGGAGATTGCGAACTTCTTCTTCTCCGGCTTGGCAGACCGGATCATTGCAAAGGCTGCTGCCGGAAGACCAAACATCATGCAGGGGAAGAATCCGGACATGTACATGCCTGTAACGCCGGCTGTCCCGGTGTTGCCCCAGAAATTTCCAAGATCATTGATTCCCGCCGCGTCAAACCAGAATACGGAATTCAGCGCGTGGTGGAGTCCGAAGGGAATGAGCAGGCGGTTGAAGAATGCGTATATGCCTGCACCGACGGCACCAAGGCTTACAACAGACTTGCCAAAAGCCACAAGACCGCCATAGATCATTGGCCAGATAAAAAAGAGGATGCCCGATACAACAACCGATACCATGGCCGTTACGATCGCGACAGACCGCTTGCCCGAGAAGAATGCCAGCGCATCCGGAAGCTTGGTATTCTTAAACTTGTTGTAGCAGGCCGAACCGATCAGACCTGCCAGGATACCGATGAACTGGTTCCCGATCTTGCCAAAGGCCGGATTCGCCTCTGCCTGCGTCATAATTGCAATCGTAGCCGGTGCGAGCAGGGTGGTCATCATGAGCCAGGACACGAGGCCCGCGAGCCCCGCCGTACCGTCCTTGTCATCAGCCATACCCACGGCGACACCAATTGCAAAGAGCCAGGACATATTGTCGATCAGGGCGGCTCCTGCTTTGATCAAAAAGAAGCCGATGATTTCGATGGCCCCGGTAATATCACCGCCCTGCATCACGTGTGGCGAGAGAGCATAGCCGATCCCCATAAGAATTCCCGCAACCGGAAGGCAGGCCACCGGCAGCATCAAAGAGCGACCCAGTTTTTGCAAGTATTTCATCATACGAATTTACCCCTTTTCTCATAAACCCCAAATTCTCTGGTTGCAACTCTAAAACATTTGTTGGAAGGCACCCATTCTCGCCCGGACAATCCCCCTTTCCCTCGGATCTCATTTATCTGAGGAACTTCATGATAAGATCCCCTCGATCAACTGCTGCCGGTTCTGCATATACAATCTTCTTGCACTGGTCCGGATTGCATATGATCACCGGAGATTCCAGCCTGCAGCCGGCCTGTCTGATTTTCTCGAGGTCTGCCACCAGCAATAAATCTCCCTGCTTAACGCTTGCTCCTTCTTTGACTTTTACTTCAAATCCCTCTCCCTTGAGCTCGACCGTGTCCAGACCGATGTGGATCAGAAGATCAATCCCCTCTCTTGTCGTGAGCCCAATGGCGTGCTCTGTCGGAAATACGCTTGTGATCTTTCCGTCTGCAGGAGCGCAGATCTCATTCTCCTCCGGGATGACTGCAACCCCCTTTCCAACCATCTCCTCGCTGAAGGTAGGATCCGGTACGTCTTGAAGCCGGATCAACTTTCCCTTCACCGGCGATACGATCTCCGTTTCCTTCTTTCTAAAAAACATCCAAATGCCCCTTTCACAATCGCTGCCCTGTCCCCGCGTCGGAGGACTCGCTCAGTCTAGTCCGTCAAATCACGGATTCTCTTGATTTGAATTGCGAAATACAGCTCTTCTTCCTCGGTAAAACGACATTGGTAGACCTCTCTGACATATCCGCTCACCCTCCTGGCCATCCCCCATTCCCCGGGATAATGGTCCTGAATAAAGCGGAGGAGTTTCCCATCGCCCTTTTCCTTGATCGGCTGCGCCATGATCAGTCGGTAGCTCAGAAGCTTCATCCCCGCCACAAAGCTGTCCTTCTCGACACATTCCCTCTCAAATCCGGGGAACTCCTCTGAGACGAGCCTCAAAATATCCCCCATCATCTTGGTGATCTTCCAGGTATCGCGCACCTTGATGTTGAACTCGGCATTGACAAAATGAATGGCCAGAGCCGCGGCCTCATCTGCCGGGAGTTGATATCCAAGTCTTTCATAAATCAGCGAAAGCGCATGGGTCCCAATCTGATATTCCAGAGGATAGAAGCGCCGTATCTCATGTTCCATCGGAATCGGGAAGGTCTGCCCCTCTTCCTTTCGCCTGATCGCAAAACTGATGTGGTCCGTAAGCGTAAGATAGATATTGGGATGCAGGTCTGTATCCAGCTTGTCTTTGGCATAAGAGATGATCTCGTTCGAGACCTGTATGTAAGCAAGCGGAATCCCGGCTAATAGATCCTTGAAGCGTCGCAGGGCGTCCTGGTCTTCGATCGTAAAGATCTTATCGATATCGCCTTCCCGCAAGAGGTCGCCTTTTTTCTTGCCAAAGCCGATCCCCCTGCCCATAGCCACAACTTCTCTTCCCTCACTGTCTCTTGAGCTCACAACATTGTTGTTGATAATCCCCTCTATGAACAACTCTTTTCTCCTCGCTGAGAAAGCCCCCTATCTCTTGAGAGGGAAAACAAAAAACCCAAATTTTACAGATCTATAGAGCTCATCTGTAAAATCGGGTTTTGCCCTCTCGGTAACAATCCGTCCGTATTGATAGTCCGATCGTACTACGAATCGGCTATGTTGTCAATATTTTATATTTTACTCTTATTTTGATAAAAATTTCCGTCATTTTGTTCCCATCTCCTTTCCTGTTCAAAATGCCAAATTCGATCTTCGATCTTGACGAATTAAAAATAGGTCAATATGTTACAATAGTAAATGTAACTAAAAGAGCAGGGTTAGATTTCATTTTACAGGGGGGTTTTAAATGAATTTCGATGCAAAGCTGCAAGATCTCGAGGAATTTTTTGGTGATTGGGTCAGGGGAGACCCCGAAAACGCCCGAGAGAACTGTGCGAAAATGACAAATAAGCTCTATCCCTATGAGCGTCTCTTCTCTCCCATCAAGGTAAACAAGACGCTCATCAAAAACAGGGTCGTCATGGGGCCCATGGGGAACCTCATGATGTGCGAGGAGACCGGCCGGCCCAATGCCAAGATGCTCGAGTACTTTTTCGCCAGGGCCAAGGGAGGTGTCGGCCTGCTCACAACCGGCCTGATCCCGGTGAGTCACGGGATCGATCCCACGGTGACAGAAGCCGGTGACAGGACCATGTTCCCCAGAATCGACCGGTACAGGACCGTATTTGCCGGCTGGAGAGACCTGGCCCAGGGCGTTCATGCCTATGGTTCCAAGATATTTGTACAGCTCACGCCCGGACTCGGAAGAGTGGGGCCTCCCACCTGCTTTATGACCAAGGGCAAGCTCCCCAGGTCCGCCTCCTTCAATCCCAACTTCTACATCCCGGAGCTTCCCTGCCTGAGACTTACGGATTATAGCCTGCGGAGGATTGTCAATAACTGCGGGCAGGCGGCCGCCGACGCCAAGGAAATGGGACTGGACGGCGTCTACCTTCATGGGCACGAGGGCTACCTGCTCGAGCAGCTTACCAACCCTGCGTTCAACCGAAGGCTCCTGGGCCGCTATTCCAAACCGGAGCAGTTCGGTCTCGAAATCATAAAGAAAATCCGGGACAGGGTCGGCCCCGACTACCCCATCATGTACCGCATCGATCTCTCCCTGGCCCTAAATGAGACCTATGGGGAGAAAATGAATACGGTTCCCTCGCTCAAGAAGTTCCGAAAGGGGCGCAGCATCGAGGCTACCCTTAGTTACATGAAGCATCTGGTTGAGGCCGGCGTCGATATCTTCGACGTCGATATCGGCTGCTACGACAACTGGTGGCTTCCGCATCCGCCTGCCGGGATGCCTGCCGGCTGCTTCCTTGACATTTCCAGGATCGCCAAGGAATACTTCGCCGCAAACAAAATCCTCTCCAACGCGCAGGAGGAGGTCCCCATCGTTGCTGTCGGCAAGCTCGGTTATCCGGACCTTGCGGAGAAGGCCTTGAGGGACGGCGACTGTGACATGATCATGCTGGCCAGGCCCCTGCTCAGCGATCCCGACTGGTGTAACAAGGCATATGGGGGGAAAGTCGACGAAATACGTCCCTGCATCGGCTGTCAGGAGGGCTGTGTCAATGAATTCATCCTGGGCGGTCATCCCCAGTGCGCCGTGAATCCCCGAACCGGATTCGAGGATCTGCTCCCTGAGGAAGTGATTCCCGCTCAAGTCAAGAAGAAGATCGCCGTTGCCGGTGCCGGCCCCGCCGGAATCATTTTCGCGGTCACCGCCGCCAAGAGAGGGCACCAAGTCACCCTCTTCGAGAAGAGCGACCGGGTGGGCGGCAAGCTGAATCCCGGAAGCGCGCCTAAGATCAAGTTCGATGTGGCCAATTATGTGGACTACCTAAAACACCAGATCCGGCTGGCAGAGGAGAACTACGGCCTCTGTCTCAAGCTGAACACGCCGGTTGACCTCGACCTGCTCAAGGCGGAAAACTACGACACCATCGTCTGCGCTTACGGAACCAAGGAGATCATCCCCCCCTTCGAGGGGCTCGACCAGGTGAAATGGGTCCTTGGCGTAGATCTGCTTGAGAATCCGAAGCTTCTCGGCGACGCCCGCAAGCTTGTCGTTGTGGGCGGCGGCGTCGTGGGCTGTGAAACTGCCTACTGGCTCAAATACGAGCACGACCGGGAGGTCACAGTCATCGAGATGATGCCTGATTTCATGGAAGGCGTGTGCACAGCCAACCGAGGACACCTCCTCCATTATCTGGAGAAGAGCGGCGTAAGTCTGATGAACTGCGCCAGGGTCGTCTCCTTCAGCAAGAATCGGGTCCACGTGCAAAAGAACAACTCGAAAAACGTTCCAAATCCATACACGACCTGGCGTCCCCTGCTTCCCGAGAATATCCCCAATCCTCTGGCCAAAAAGCCCGGCGACTCCAGGGAGGATATAGCCATCGATGCGGACCTTGTGGTCCTGGCCCTGGGCGGCAGACCCGATCAGACACTCTACTATGATGTCATCAAAGCAAAGATCGCTCCCGAGGTTCTCAATATCGGCGACAGCGAGAGGGCCGGAAGAGTGCTCGAGGCCGCAAGAGCCGCCTATCGAATGGCTGTCAGGATCTAGTGGAGCCGATTATGAAAGGACAGACAAGAGGAATGAAACACCATCCCAAAATCTATGCCCTGACCGGCAAGGGCGGCGTTGGAAAGACCTCCATTTCCGCGGCCCTGGTCAAGGCCCTCATAGAGGAGTATCCCGACAAGAAGATTCTTGCCATTGACGCAGACCCTGCCATAGGACTTGCGACAGCCCTTGGGATCAAGCCCCATCTCACCTTAGACGATATCCGCGGAGAGATCATCTCGCATGTGGAGGGAGGAGACACGAAGACAGCCATGGAGCTGATCTCCGAGTCCCGCTATAAGATCGCGGAGGCCCTCGTGGAAGAGGACGCATTCGCCTTTCTTGCCATCGGAAGGCCCGAGTCGGCAGGCTGTTACTGCAGAATCAACTCCTACTTAAAGGAGGTCATCGCTATGGTCTCCGACCAATTTGACTATGTTGTCATTGATGGAGAGGCCGGCGTCGAGCAAATCAACCGAAGAGTCATGGAGAGAGTCACTCATCTGATCCTGGTCACGGACACCAGCAAAAAGGGAGTTGAGGTGATCAAGACCATTGCGGATGTCGCCTCTGAAATGGTCGAGTACGATGAGATCGGCGTAATCATAAACCGCGTGGAGGATATGTCTCGGGTCGACAGGCTCGATCTGGCCGGTCTGAAACGCCTTGCCGCAATCGAGTCCGATCCCCTGCTGGCCGAATATGATTTCGAGGGAAGAAGTATCCTTAATCTTCCGGATGATTCCCCCGCCATCATTGGGGCAAAAAGAGCACTGGAAAGACTGGGGAGCTGAGTAATGAAAGACTTAAAGCATATGGCTTTCTTCGAGAAAGTCCTTGAGAGCGCCCATAATGACCTGGTGAGAAAGGCGCGGGAGGAGGACCATCAGATCGCGATCGGCTACACCTGCTTCCACATCCCGGAGGCCCTCATGAACCTGCCCGGCTGTTTCTCTGTCAGGCTCCGCGCGCCCTTTATGGGATCTACCGATATCGCCACCTACTATCTGGCGAGCAGTTCCTGTGAATTTGTAAGAGCGCTTCTGGAGCGAGGCATAGAGGGCGGATACCGCTTCCTGGACGCAATTGCGGGCGTAGACATCTGCGAGTGCATGAACCGCTGCTATGAGAACATGGAACTCCTCGGATGTGTGGGAGAGGGCAATGACCGTTTCTTCATGACCTATATTGATGTCCCCGGAAAAGACGAGGAGATCTCGGTCACGCACGTCGCCGAGCAATTGCGAAGGAAGCTTCTTGTTCCCCTAGCGGACAAGTATGGGATCGACACGTCAGACCGGGCCTTGCGACAGGCGGTCTCCGACCACAATGAGATCTGCGACCTGATTACGGAAATCGGAAATTTCCGGAAGCTGGACAATCCCCCCATCACAGGCGCGGAATTCCACAAAATCTGCCTGGCCACCTATGTCTGCCCCAAGTACCTGATCAAGGACCGACTGAGGGAGACCCTGGAGGAAATCCGGACCAGAGAAGCGGACTCCAGGAAGCGCTTTCGGGCCAGACTTGTGATCGTCGGCGGAGAGATTGACGATCCCGAGATGATCGAGCTCTGTGAAGAGAGTGGTGCTCTGATCGTGGCGGACCGCTTCTGCTACGGGTCGATTCCCGGAAGACAGCGGATCGAACTCAACGACCGGGAGGATGTCCTCATACAGATTGTCAGGACCAACATCCAACAGACTGCCTGTCCCCGCTACATCACGGACCGCAAGATCCGCTACCGGCAGGAGCAGGCCAGGCAGCTGGCCGCGGATTACGGGGCCGATGGCATCATTTATGAGCAGATGAAATTCTGCACCTACTGGTCCTATGAGAGAACCCTGCAGAGTCACGTTATGACAGAGGAGTTCGGCATTCCCACCCTGTCCATCGACAGGCCCTACCGGGCCGGGCCGTCCGGCCAGCTCAAGACAAGGGTACAGGCCTTCGTGGAGAGTCTGGAAATCAAGAAGATCAAGGCGAGAGCCGCACAGAAGGAGGCCCTATCCCATGCTGAATAGATTCAAAGACAAGCTTCCTGCCGTAAGAGAATACCTGGAGGGCGCTGCCGCCGATATTCCTTATATGCTAAAGGATATGAAAGCCGCCCTTCCTGTTCTGATAGACTACGTCAAAGAGAACAAGGACACACTGAAAGAGCGGGCGGCCGAAGATGCCAGGCACTACTTGAAGCCCAGAGTCCGCCTCCATATTGAGGGGAAGGGAGACTACTATCAAGAGGGCTATCGGTCCTTGAATCAGAGGGAGTGGAAGGGATTCAAGGATACCGCCTATGATTTCAGAAGATGGCTCAAACTCTACGGCTATATGCTCGTGACACTGGGCCCTCATCCCTATGCTCTGCTCAAATCCTTTGTCCGCTATCCTTGGATGGCGACCTACCTGACGGCCGCCAATATGCTGGACCGGCATAAGCTCGGGCTCAGGGGCAAGCAGCTGAGATATACGGAGGAGCAGTTCTTCGGCGTCATTCATAACTCCGTCGAGGTCATTCTCCATATCCTCGAGAGGGACGCGAACCTCCACAGTCCCGACAATCGGAGGGCCGCCAGGCTCAGGGGCAAGACGGTGATGTTCGACGAGATGACCCCCTCGATTATCATGGCCGGCTTCCCGGATCTTGACTGGATCGACGTCGCCATGTCCCCGGTCTGTCTCCCCGGGGAAGTTGACCAATTCGCCAATATCTACTATGTAGATGCCGCGGAGAGGCAGGGACTTGCTCCTGATGTGTGCCCCCTTCCGTCCGCGGAAGTCGGATGCGCCATTGTCGACGACTACCCCCGGGTGGGATCCTCCTTTGTGACCAGCTCCATGCCCTGCGACGGTTCAATCGGCGCCGCCCTCTTCACCAGCAGGTACTTCAAAGACCTCCCCCACTTCGCTCTCACGCCTCCGCAGAGATTCAACGAGCCGGAGACTCTGGACTACGCGGTGAAAGACGTCAAAAACTGTATCCGCTTTATTGAAGAGACCTATGGGGTTCATTGGAACTGGGACCACTTCTGGGAGAAGGCCAGGGAATACAATCTGACGACCCAGTGCATGCTAGACAAGTGGGATATCAACTGCACTCCCTATCCCCAGGTGGCCGGAAGCGCGCTCTCTCTCCAGAGAGAGTACGAATTCCAGACCGCCGCCTGCCTGGATCCCTATATGACCCGGCAGGACCTTAAGGTTACAGACATGATGCTCAAGGGCTATGAGGAGGATAAGCGGGCAGACCGGCGCGATTACAAGTACCGGGCCATCGTATGGTGCTGTCCCGCCCACTACTACACCCACTTTACCACCTGGGCAGAGCAGGTGTGGGGAATCAAGACTCTGGTCGACATGGAGAGTATGTTGAGCCATCATTTCTACCACATCGGCGATCCGGACGCCGCCCTCGCGGACATCGCGATGGCCTATGAGAGAATGATGATGCGATCCCATTCCAACGGCGGATATGTCAACGCCTTGGATGAGTGCTGGAAGATGTGCGAGAAGTTCAACGCCAACATTGTCATCATGTACGACCATGTATCCTGCAAGAACTTCGGCGGACTGCACGGACTCTTCGAGGACCAGGCCAGGGAGAGGGGCATCCATCTCATCTGGGTATCCCACGACCTCATGGATCCCAGGACCGTCTCAAGAAAGGCGATGCGGGACGCTGTAAATAAGTACATGGTGAACGTGTTCCGGGAGACCCCTCTGGATCCGACCTACATGGACTATCCGGATGAACTTACATGGTAATCAGGCAGAAAGGACCAGGCAGAGATATGAAATATTTTGGCGGATGTGACGTAGGATCAACCTACACAAAAACGGTCATCCTCGACGAGAAGGGCAAGATCGTCGCATCAAATACCATCAAGAGTAAGATCAACAGTCGCGAGAGTGCCGAACTGGGGCTCAAGAAGGCCCTGGCAGAGGCAGGACTCAAGAGTGCGTCCGACCTCTCCTACCTGATCGGCACCGGCTACGGGAGGAACAAGGTCCCCCAGGCCCAGGAGAATATCAGCGAGATCAGCTGTCACGCCATGGGGGTCCACATCACAAACCCCGAGGTCGAGGCCATCATTGACATCGGCGGCCAGGACGTCAAGGGAATTGCCGTAGACCATGACGGAACGGTCAAGACCTTCGCCATGAATGACAAGTGCGCGGCTGGGACGGGCAGGTTCTTTGAGTCCATGGCCAATGCCTTCGAGCTCTCTTTGGATGAATTCTCGAAATTAAGCCTGACCGCCAAGAACGTCATCCCGATCACGGCGCAGTGCACCGTGTTCGCGGAGTCTGAGGTCATCACCCTCGTGGGCGAGGGCCAGCCCAGAGACGAGATCGCCGCGGGGATTCAGCAGGCCGTTGCCAAGAGATGCTTTGTCATGGCGAAGAAAGCGGGCGCCAAGAACTCCATAACCCTCACCGGCGGCTGCGCCAAGAATGAGGGCCTAAAGCGAGCCATCGAGAAGGTTCTGCGAATCAAGGTCATTGACCTGGCGATTGATCCTCAGCTCATGGGCGCTCTTGGCGCCGCTGAATTCGCCCGTCAGAAGGGCCTTGACCGGGCGGCAAACTAAACGGAGAAAGAAGATACCACTATGAAAAATCTGATGCGCCTGCTGGGCAAAATCCTCGCCATCTTTCTGGTTCTCACCGGAATTCTCTTTGTCGTCTACATCACCAACGCGGACTCAAAGCTGGTAGAATTCATATATGATAAGCTTTGGGAATTCCACCACAGCAAAACGATCGAGGACCATATTTGACGATGAATGTATACGACAAGGTAATCCGAGACAGCCGAGCCCTCCTCCGGGGCTCTAAGGTCAGAGAGCTTCCCTTCGGTGGAGGGAAGCCCTGGCCCATGCTCCGGGAGAATGAGTTCCTCCTGCGGAGGGACGTGGCCTATGAGCTTGGAATCCGAACCAAGCCAGGGGTCTGCTTCAATGCGGCAACCAGCAACGGAGACCTCCTGAAAAGAGACCGGATCCTCCTCTACGGAAGAGACCTACCCGAGATCCGGCATGACACGGTCTTCTCCCGAATCAGCTTCTTGCATATTGATCCCATCACAGACCCCAATCAAGCCTACCGGACCATCAAGAAACTGGAATTCGCCAGATTCAAGATCCTCCCGCAGGGCTATATGATCCTGTCTTCCAGCATGGAGAACCGCGAAAATGTGCGGGTCAGCAAGGAAGCCATTGCGCGGGGACTGGACTTTACGACCATCGGGAATATCATCATTGACCACTATAAGAAATCCTTTCCGGTGAACCGGGCAGAGGTCCTCTTCATCACAGAAGAGCTGCCCGTCATCCGGCAGCTGGAGGAGGAAGGCCGCAAGGTCAACGATATCACCAATGCCTTCGATCACATCCTAAAAGACATCATTCTGGACTGTGACCTCTGTCCCCTCCACCCGATCTGTGACGAGGTGGAGGAACTACGGCAGCTCCACTTTGAGGCAAGCTCCTGAGGAACATGGAAGAGAATCCGATGCGCCGGTCTCCTTGCATCATTCTGCTCAATAAGTAAATTGCTCCGTCAGATTGGACCTCTCGATCAGCCTGCGATAGAGCGGAGATCGATTCAGAAGTTCTGTGTGGCTTCCGGTCGCCTCTACCTTTCCCTCGTTCATCACGACGATCTGATCTGCTTTTTCAATGGATTTTAGCCTGTGGGAGACAATGATGACCGTCTTCCCCGCAATCAGCCGATTCAGCGCCTCCTGTATCTTCCGCTCATTTTCCACATCCAAGCTGGCGCTGATTTCGTCCAGGAGAAGGATGGGGGCGTTCTTCAAGAGCGCCCGCGCGATGGAAATCCTCTGCCGCTCGCCGCCGGAGAGTTTACTTCCGTTCTCTCCGATGGCCGTGTCATATCCCTCCGGGAGCTTTAAGATGAAGTCCTCACAGTTGGCCATTCTGGCCGCCTGCCGGATCTCCTCGTCCGTCGCATCCGGCCGTCCCATACGGATATTGTCCAATACGGAGGCGTTAAAGAGGATGACATCCTGAAAGACAAAGGACACCTTGTCGAAGAGGGCGTCCGTGGATATCTCCCGGATATCCCTGCCGTCGATGCTGATGCTGCCGTCATCGTAATCATACAGGCGGGAGATCAGACGCAGGATGGTGGACTTTCCGCAGCCGGACGGTCCCACAATGGCTGTAACCTGCCCCTGCTTTGCCAGAAAGCCGGCCCCGTCGATCACCCGGTTTTCCTCGTTATAGGCGAATCTCACATCCTTCAGTTCGATATCAAAATTCCCAAGTTCCACATCCCTGCCGGTCTGTACGGGTGTATTCCGCAGTTCATTGATGCGCTTGACTCTGGCGTCCAGGTAGAAGATCTCTGCAAAATTTTCCTCCGCGGCTCCTACCGCGTCCACCAGCCGCATGGATGCCAGCAGAAAACCGATCACATAGATCAGCCGGACTGCATCCGCCCGCAGCAGGGCTGCGGAAACCACCACCACACAACCGATGCTTAACTTCATAATCGCGGTAGACAGGAGGATCGGCATGGACTGGGTGAGTTCCGCGCGCACCCGCAGCCGTTCGGCGGCATCCAGAGAAGCTGCTGCCGCCTCATAGTTCTCCTTCTCGAAGCCACAGCTCTTAATCTCTCGCTGCATCTCGATGGCCTCCTGGAAGGTCTCCGTGGTCTCGCGCATTTTCCAGAAATACTTTCCCGTCCACCTCCTTTGCGCCTTCCGGGACAAGAACATCAGGGCAAGGCCCAACACCATCGGAATCAGAGTTGCAATCCCCAAAAGCGGGTTGGAGATCAGTAGGAGGATGGCCATGACGATCAGGAAGAAGACATAGGCAATGCAGCGCGGTATGGAGTGACTCATGGCGTGCTCAATGTCTGTCACGTCCTGCATAATGGTCTGTGCCAGGTCACTTAAATCATGCCGGGAGAAATAGGAAAGAGGCAGTTCTTTCAGCCGATCCGCGATCTCCAGGCGAAGGGCTCTTGCCTCCTTATAGGTGGTGTTGAAGGTCAGGATATACTCGCGGTCTATGATGAAATATAGAACAGCAAGTGTCACGGCAATGATCAGCAGATAATACCATGCGGGTTTTACAAGTCCTTTTAGCACATTGTCCCCATAGTACATGGCGATCAGCATCAGGGCCATGTAGCCCGCATTCACAAAGAAAGAGGCGAGGGCTGCCCGGCGCACGGCCCGAATCCCGCTGTCTGTCAGTCCGAATTTACGCTTTAAGAAATCACTCACGCGACCACCTCCCATTCATTTGCCTGCATGAACTCCTCCTGCAATTTCTTGTAGACGGAATCGTATGCCATCAGCTGCTTGTGGCTCCCGCGCTCAATGACCGCTCCCCTGTCAATGACCAGGATTTCATCTACATCCGTGATGGAACTGAGCCGGTGCGCGATCATGATGACCGTCTTGCCTCGCATGAGGTTGGAGAAAGCCTTCTGGAGCTCATACTCATTTTCCGGGTCCGCCGCGGCGCTGGCCTCATCTAAGATGACAATCTTCGCCTTCTTTAAGATGGCCCGCGCGATGGCGATTCTCTGCACCTCGCCGCCGGACAGGTGGACGCCTTTTGCGCCGATCACGGTGTCTTCCCTTTGCTCTAGCTTATCAATGATCTCATCGCACTGCGCTAAGTGCAGGGCCTCCATGACTGCCTCTCGCCCGGCATGGGGACAGCCCATCTGCACATTCTCAAAGATGGACTTCTTGAAGAGCTTCGCATCTTGAAAGACATTGGCAATATTCTGCGACAGGGCCCGGTCGGTGTATTCGCTGATGTCGTGTCCGCCGATCAGAATCTGCCCCCCATCCAGGCGGTAGAAGCCGGAGATGAGCTTAGCCAGCGTGGTTTTACCAGAGCCTGAGGCCCCCACCAGCGCATAGGTCTTGCCCTCCTCCAATCGGAGGGAGAGCTGATCGATGATCTTCTTCTCCTCGTAGCCGAAGGTCACGTTTCGAAACTCGATGTCTGTCCCTTCCATCCAGTCACGTCGGCCTGCAGAGAGCTTCCCCTCCTCCATCTTGCGAAAGAGTCCCTCGATTTTATCAATGCAGCTGTTTGCCTGGTAGATATGCATTCCCAGATACATCACCCGGTTCAAGGCCAGATAGAGAATTCCGTTGAAAAGGGCATAATACAGGAATTTGGCCAGAAATACCCTGGGATTGGTTCCGGGTCCGTAACCGAAGAAGAGGACGACCAGGAATACCGCGTTGTAGAAGACTTGAAAGAGGACATACCACTTCCTGCAACTTAAGCTGTAGCGCAGAGCAAGATCCGCATAGTCTGTAACCGACCGGTAAAACTCGCCCAGCGACCGCACGCTGGTCTTAAAGATCTTCAAGACATGAATGCCACGTACATATTCAACCGCGCCGGCATTCATCTTGTCGGACGCCTCCATATACAGCTTCATGAACTCCTGATCTCCCATCATCTGACGGATAAAGAGTATGCCGATGAAAAAACTGGCCGCATACAGGACTCCCAGCCGCCAGTCCACATAGAAGGCCAGGGGAATCCCCAGGATCGGTGTGAAAACGGCCGAGGTCAGATCCGGAATCAGGTGGGCCACACTGGAATGCGTCAATATCGTGTTGTCGTCGATGATCTTGCGAATCCGGCCGGATTCATTCATGTCATAGAAGCGAAAGGATGCCTCCATCAGGTGCCGGATCCCCTGCTTCTTCAAGTTCGTCTCCAGACGAAAGGCCAGAAAATGCGTGGACCAGAGCGAGAGAAAGTACACGACCACATTGGCGATCAGGAAAAGTACAATGCGGATGGCAAAGGTAAGAGCTCCGTCCATGTCCGCGTCAACAATCACTTTTTGCAGAAAACAATAGAGATAATAGTAGCTGGCGATCAAGAGAACCGCGGCGATGAGGGCAAGGGCCACTCCGCCATAGGCGAATCCGAGGCGGTCCGGCGCATAGGTTTTTAGTTTCTTATAGATCATACTCTTCCCTTTCTGTAAGCTGAATCGTCCCTTTCTTTTCGAAACGATTGATGGAATCCTTCTTGTGTTAGTTATAACTAACCTATATCTATATTCTACTCGATCGATCTGATATCTTCCAGTACTTTTGATCCCCTATCTCCTCGTCACTCTCTCTAAAAGGCCTCCTCCGATTTCCCGGAATCCGTCAGAGAGGAAATGGAAAGAGGCCCTTTGAGAGAAGATCTCTCTTCTCCCAAAGGGCCTCTCTGAAAAGCATATTGCGCAAAAGCGTTCTCTGATTTCTCATCTTGACATTTCAATCTCCTCTATGCGCAGATATACAGGAGAACTCGCTGTTTCTATACGGTGCTCCAGGTGAAAGGGGTTCCAGCGCCTCGGCAATCTTACGGTACATCGGCACTTCCACGCCGAAGGAGTCTG
>NZ_DBHIDN010000021.1:0-30539 GCF_057251025.1 Shuttleworthella sp. | reverse complement strand
GAATGGCCAGGTCCTTCTTGTCAATACTGATCACCTTTCGTGTATCCTTGCGATCATCCAGGCCCTGCGGAATCAAAAAGATTTTACCGTTTTTTACAATCGGCTGAGCAAAATGAGACCCCAGCATTGCATAGTGCAATTTCTGAATTTGATTGTTTTCCAAGTCGGCGTCAAACCATAATATTTTAGAATCATATGCCTGCGCTGTCGTTACAACAAGACCGATTGCCGCCTTATCTCGATCTATTTTGGTATTCTCACTGCCACACGCTCCAAAAAGCAGAGAAAGCAAGAGAAGGATTCCTATGATTTGGCATCTACGGATGCGGGATGTTTTCAAAACACTCCGCATCCTTCTTTTGACTCTACTTCTCATCTGATCCATTTCTCCTCTCCCCTTCAGAATGAAGGATCAAACGATGACTCCTCTTTTTGGCTGTCTCTGTTAATTTTTTAACCTGATTTACTTATAGCATGTATCACAGGCTTTTACTATTCATAAAAGATCATGAAAATCAGACTCATTTTTTGTGCAGAAGATATAGATTGTATTATTTTTAATATATTGCAATTATTTTCCTATATTTTTTGTGATTTCATTTTTTTATCTGTATCTTATGGATTACATTTTAAAATCCAGGAGCGAGCGCCCCTGGATCTTATCCTGAATTTTCTAAAATTTTTTTACTCCCTCTCTCAGTCCCCTGCTGAACCAAAGATAGACGATCAGGAGGGCGAGCGCGAAAGCGACGGCAATATAAGCCGGAAAATGAATCAGCTGATAGAGAATCAGGACCAGGCCAAAGACCATGCAGGCGATTGATAAGATTCGAACCCTGCCGGACAGATACCCGGCCAGCCCTTTCATATCCTGAATCTTGTATAGCTCTGTGGCTGGAATCAAAAACTCAGAGACCTTCTTCTCTTCTCTCATCCGCCCGGCCAGCGCAAACAGATAGATGCCCAGGCCGACCAGGACCAGGGCCAGTACCCAGATGATCAGGGCCAGCTGCCCCTGGCGAATTCCCGCGGACATTTACTTATCCTCCAGCATCTGATCCATGGTGTGCCAGCCCAGGACCGCACACTTGACACGGGCGGGCATATGGCTTACATCCTGTAGGATGCCTGCCTCCTCCAGTTCCTCTCTCTCCTCATCCGTCACCTTCCCCTTAATCATGCGCAGGAAGATCTCGGACAGGCGTTTCGCCTCTTCCACGGACTTTCCGATAATCAGATCAAGCATCATGTCCGCAGAGGCCTGGGAGATGGCACACCCACTCCCCTCATAGGCCCCGTCGACGATCTTTCCGTCCTCGACCCGAAGGTGCAGCACGATGTCATCTCCGCAGGATGGATTGACCCCCTCCAGACTCATATTGGCATCCGGCAGGGCATGCTTGTGAATGGGGTTTAAGTTGTGATCCGTCAGGATCTCATTGTAGAAAGTCTTATTCATTGCCATATCCCATTTCCCTCCTTATATCAGCAAGGCAGGCGAGGAAGCGGTCCAGATCCTCTCTCGTATTGTAGAAGGCCAGCGACGCTCTTGTCGTGGACATATAGGCCATCTGATCTGAGATCTGTGTCAGATGCTTGTGGAGCGGCTGGGCGCAGTGGTGCCCGGCCCTGACGCAGATACCGGAGGCGTCGAAGATCGCCGCCACATCGTGAGGATGGACCCCGTCAACGGTGAAGGTGAAGATTCCGTGATGGCAAGTCGGATCCTCGGAGCCCAGAATGTGGACATGGGGGATCCGCTTCATCCCCTCCATCAAATAGACAGACAGGTCCTTCTCTCTTCTTGTGATCCGCTCAAAGCCAAGCTTGTGATAGTAGTCAACGGCGGCAGCCAGGCTCGCCGCGCCGCCCGCATTGACTGTCCCCGCCTCAAACTTGTGAGGAATCTCCGCATAGCTGGCCCTCTCACGGGTCACATACTCAATCATCTCGCCCCCTGTCATAAAGGGCGGCATCTCGGCAAGCAGGTCATACTTGGCATAGAGAACGCCGATTCCCATGGCAGACAGCATCTTATGACCGGAGAAAGCCAGAAAGTCGCAATCCATCTCTGCCACATCGACCGGCATATGGGGCACGGACTGGGCCCCGTCGCATACGTAGACCGCCCCGGCCTCATGGGCAATTCTGGCGAATTCCCCGGCGTCATTGGTCCTTCCGAAGACATTGGACACCTGGCTGATAGCGATGATCTTGGTGTGCTTGTTGACCAGTTCTCTTAATTTGTCCGCAGACAGTTCTCCGCTCGCATCGCACTCAAGCCAGACCAGCCTTGCCCCGGTCGCCCTGCAGGCCTCCTGCCAGGGAAGGATATTGGAGTGGTGCTCGGCCACGGAGACAATCACCTCATCTCCCTCACGCAGGACGCTTCTTCCATAGGAATAGGCGACCAGGTTCAGAGATTCCGTGGCATTTCTCGTGAAGATAATCTCCTCCGGACGGCTGGCTCCGATGAAGTCAGCCAGCTTCGCCCTGGCCCCCTCATAGACGTCTGTTGCATCCATGGAGAGCCGGTAGAGCCCCCGCAGAGGGTTGGCGTTTGTCATCTGATAGAAATCTCTCTCCGCATCGATGACCGACTGCGGCTTCTGCGTTGTCGCGCTGTTATCCAGGTAGGCGATGTCATGATTGGCCAAGAGCGGAAAGTCCGCGCGGATCATCTTCTCCTCATCGGTCATAAATTCATCTCCTTACTCTGCGGCTTTTTCTCTCTGATCCAGGATGTCCAGAATGTAATTCCTGGTCTTCTCATCTTCAATCTTGCCGCTTACCGCCTCAATCTTCGCCCGGGACATCATCCGGTAGATCTCCTCAAGGCTTAGTCCCCTCGACTGCATATAGAAGAGGAGGTTCTCATCCAATTTCCCGATGGAAGCTCCGTGATTGCCCTCGACATCTTCCTCCTCGCAGAGGATCACCGGGATGGTCTGGTTGATGACATCATCGCTCATGAGAAGGACTTCCTCCATCTCATTTCCCGTGGCGTCCTTAGCCCCTCTGCGAAAGTCAATGGTCCCGCGGAAATTCTTCCTGGCATTATCCTCCAGAACACCGGATACATTCATCAGCGTATCTGTCTTTCTTCCGGTGTGGTAGGCGACATAGTTCATGTCAAGACTCTCATCCCTGCCGACCAAATAGGCAATATCCGCTTGGATGCCGGAGTTCTCTCCCCTAAGATCCGAGTAATTGCCATAGTAGGACCGGCCGCCCAGAATCACCTGGACCAGGTCGAAATGCGCGGCATCCGCGAGACGGCCGCCCAGGTCTAAGAAGACCCGCATGGCCGGGCCCACAGACTGGACCGTGATCAATTTCAGTCTGGCCCTCTTGCCGATATCATACTTGATCTGGACCACAACATCGCCCTTCTTGTCTCTGTTTGCGCAGAGATTGAGGATGACGGTCGCCTCGGAATCATGAGCCAGATGCACTTCCAACTGACCGGCCCCTGCGGAACCCTCGTTGAGATTCATATCGATGCGGGCCGGCTGATCGAAGCTGTCCCCCTCCGGAACCGTAATCAGGCGGCTCCCAAGTTCTTCCAGTTCAAACACCCTGTCGATATCATATCCCAGCCCTGTCTGAACTCGGGGCAGGCGGGAGGCCGATGCCATATATCCGCTCATCCCCTCAGGCAGCTGAACCGAAGGCGTGATCTCTGCCAAGACGGTCACTTCTGAGGTTCTGGCCTCATTCATCTTCAGCCAGTTCCAGGTGGGTGAGGGAATACGGTTGACAATCATCTTCCTGTTCTCAGTCATTTGTCATCCCTCCTTAACCGATGGCGCCCTTCATCTCGAGACGGATGAGATTATTCATCTCAACGGCGTACTCAAGAGGAAGTTCCTTCCCTACATTGTCAGCGAAACCGGATACGATCAGGGCTCTGGCGTCCTCCTCGGACATTCCCCGGCTCATCAGATAGAAGACGGTCTCATCCGAGATCCGGCCGATCCTGGCCTCGTGTCCGATGTCCGCATCTGCTGTGCGGATATCCATGGCCGGGATGGTATCTGACCTTGAGATGTCGTCTAACATCAGAGAGGCGCAGGAGACAGAGGCCTTGGACCCCTTGGCCCTCGCCGTCACATTGACCGAGGACCGAAAGGTTGAGATGCCGCCGCTCTTGGAAATGGACCTGGTGTTCACATAGGATGAGGTGTTGGGCGCATTGTGGACGACCTTACAACCCGTATCCAGATTCTGTCCCTTGCCGGCGAAGGTGACGGAGGTGAATTCACTTCTGGCCCCCTCTCCAACCAGGAAACTGGACGGGTATAGATAGGAGACATGAGATCCGAAGGAGCCGGAGATCCACTCGATCTTGCCCCCCTCTTCCACCCTGGCCCGCTTGGTGTTGAGGTTATACATGTTCTTGGACCAGTTTTCTATGGTGGAGTAGCGCAGGGTCGCCCTCTTGCCCACATAGAGTTCCACACAGCCGGCGTGGAGGTTGGCCACATTGTACTTGGGTGCAGAGCAGCCCTCGATGAAATGCAGATAAGCGCCCTCGTCCACAATGATCAGCGTGTGCTCGAATTGGCCTGCTCCGGCGGCATTGAGACGGAAGTAGGACTGAAGAGGAATCTCAACAGAGACGCCGGGCGGAACATAGACGAAAGAGCCGCCGGACCAGACGGCCCCGTGCAGGGCCGCGAACTTGTGATCGGTCGGGGGAACCAGCTTCATGAAATGGTCCCTGATCATATCGGCATAAGGGCCGTGCAGGGCGGATTCCAGGTCCGTATAGATGACCCCCTGGGCCGCAACCTCCTCGCGGACATTGTGGTAGACCAGTTCCGAGTCATACTGGGCTCCGACCCCGGCCAGAGACTGGCGCTCGGCCTGGGGAATCCCCAGCTTCTCAAAGGTGTCCTTGATATCTGCGGGCACCTCCTTCCAGTCCTTGACCATGTGATTGTCCTTGGGACGGATGTAGGTGACAATATTGTTCATGTCAAGTCCGTCAATGGATGGACCCCACTGGGGAAAAGCCGTCTTCTCATAGGTCTCAAGACAGGACAGGCGGAAGTCGCGCATCCAGGCGGGATCCTTCTTCTCCGCGGAGATCTTCTCGACAATTGCGGGCGTCAGTCCCTCCTCTACCTTGTAGGCGTCCTTCTCATCATAGCGAAAGTCATACAAACTGCGATCGATGTCGTCTACGTAAGTCTTCTCTTTACTCAAATTAAGCCTCATTTCTTCCTATGAGTTCTGAATCTGTCCAATATAGCCGGGGCGGAGCCAAATGCCTTACTCTTGCTCCCTGGGAAGATATTTCTCGAACCCCTTCCTGTTGATCTCACCGACCAGAGAAGCGTCCCCGTCTGCGACAATCTGCCCGCTGACGAGGACATGTGTCGCGTCAACCTTGAGCGCCTCTAAGATTCTGGTGGCGTGGGTGATGATCATAAGGGCCCCGCCGACCGACTTCTTGTACTCCTCAATCCCCTTGGAGACGATGCGGACCGCATCGACATCCAGGCCCGAGTCCGTCTCGTCAAGAATGGCCAGAGAAGGCTTCAGCATGAGAAGCTGGAGGATCTCCGCCTTCTTCTTCTCTCCTCCGGAGAAGCCGACATTGAGATCGCGGTCCGCATAGGATGGATCCATCTCAAGGAGCTCCATGGTCTGGGTCAGATCCTTCTTGAAATCCCAGAGGCGAATATGCTTGCCCGTCCGATTCTCCATCGCTGTTCGGATGAAATTGGACAGGGTGATCCCGGCCACCTCAATCGGGTTCTGGAAGCTGATAAAGAGGCCCTTCCTGGCGATCTTATCAGCCGATTCTCCGGCAATCTCCTCTCCGTCAAAGAGGATAGATCCCGATGTGATCTCAAAACGGGGATCTCCCATAATGGTAGATCCGAGCGTGGATTTACCTGCTCCGTTGGGTCCCATAATGACATGCGTCTCGCCGGCACCGATCTTGAGATTCAAGCCGTGAAGGAGTTCCTTGTCTTCAATACGGGCATGCAAGTCCTGAACCTCGAGAATATTCTTTGCCATGATAACCTCCTTAGAGCAGGCCCTCCTGCTGTATCTTCGAATTGTGCCTAAAATTATATTTCACAAAAGCTGCTATAACTGTTGCAGTAACAACATTCTGATTTGATTTCAAACGCTTTTGCCGGTTTAGGCCACACTGCGCCTTATTATAGCCCACATCCCCATGGGCTGGCAACGAATTCCGGATGAAAAGAAGGGGCAAAAGGCTTAAAAACGCCCTTTGCCCACATCTGTTCTCTTCTCTTATCAGGAAGGACCAACCATCCCTCCGCCGGACCTCCATCTGTCTTAATCAAAGAGGCTGCCGACCTTCTCAGCCAGCTTATCCATGTCATAGGTCGGCTCATACCTGCCGATGACATTGCCCTCGCGGTCGATCAGGAACTTGGTGAAATTCCACTTGATCTCCGGGTTGTTCTTATAGTCCTTATCTATCTTGCCAAGGAGCGCGCTCATCGCAAGGGCCTTGACCCCTTTTCCGAAGCCCTCAAAGCCCTTCTGGCTCTTCAGGTATCGATAGAGCCCCAGCTGGCCGTCACCGTTGACCTCTGCCTTCTTGAACTGGTCGAACCGGGTGTGGTACTTGAGCTGACAGAACTCGTGGATCTCCTCATCGGACTCTGGCGCCTGACCCGCGAACTGGTTGCATGGAATATCGATGATCTCAAGTCCCAAGTCATGGTACTTCTCATAGAGGGCTTCCAGAGACTTGTACTGGGGCGTAAATCCGCAGCCGGTCGCCGTGTTGACAATGAGCATCACCTTGCCCTTATTCTCTGCCAGGGAAAACATGCTTCCATCCGGTCTCTCAAGTTCATAATCGTATATGCTGGCCATCTTGTCTCCTCCCAGTATCTCTTACTGACTCTTTCTATCATTCTCTTGGAATCTCTTCCTCTTCTCTTTATTGCTTCTCTATTTTATTGCGCACAATTTAATATGTCAAGTCTTATTTCTCCAGCAAAAAACCTGCCCTGAGGGGCAGGTCAAATCAGGGCTTAGAGCCCCAAAAAGTTGCAGACCATCCGGTCCATCTGATCCGTCTCACAGACGGTGTCATGACGGATGGGGGCGGTCAGGATCTCAGAGATCGCCTTTGGAACAGGCACTCCCGAGATCTCGGCCAGTCTCCGGACCAGGTCGAAATCTTTCTCCCTGGCATATTTTGCGTCAATGGCCGACATGACATCGTGTAGGAACTTATAGGGGGAGGCCGTTGCCGCAATCAGCGTCTTGGTCTCATCCCCGGTTTTTGCCTTGTACTTGCCGTAGACGGAAGCGGCGACAGCCGTATGGGTGTCGATGACATAGCCGCAGGCCTCATAGAGTTCCCGGATGGTCTGCCCTGTCTGCGCTTCATCGGCATAATTGCCGTAGAAGTCCCCGAGCCTCTCCCTCATCTGATCCGTGATCCGATAGACGCCGTCTCTTCGGAGAGCTTCCATAAATTCCGCGTTGGCGACGTCGGACTGGCCGGATATCTCATAGATCAAGCGCTCCAGATTCGAGGAGATCAGGATATCCATAGAGGGGGAAGTCGTCAGCTTAAAGGGTCGATTCCTGTCATAGGTCCCGCTCGCAAAGAAATCACAGAGGACCTTGTTCTCGTTGGATGCGCAGATCAGCTTCGCGACAGGAAGGCCTGCCCTCTTGGCATAGTAGGCAGCCAGAATATTGCCGAAATTGCCGGTGGGAACAACCACGTTGATCTTCTCTCCCTCGGAGATTCTCCCATTCTCAAGCAAGCTGACATAGGCGTAGACATAATAGACAATCTGCGGAACCAGACGGCCGATATTGATGGAGTTGGCTGAGGAGAACTGAAAGCCCCCCGCATGGATTCTCGCCGCAAGATCCGGGTCGTTTAACATTCGCTTGACGCCGGACTGGGCCTGGTCGAAGTTGCCGTGTATCCCGACAACACAGGTGTTGTCTCCAGTCTGCGTCAGCATCTGCTTCTCCTGGATTGGGGAGACTCCGTCCTTGGGGTAGAAGACAATGATCCGGGTCCCCTTGACATCGGCGAATCCCGCCATGGCAGCCTTGCCGGTATCGCCAGATGTGGCGGTCAGGATCACGATATCCCTCTTCACCCCCTTCTTTCGGGCGGCCGTCGTCATCAGGTGAGGCAGAATGGACAGGGCCATGTCCTTGAAGGCAATGGTCTTGCCGTGAAATAATTCCAAGTAGTAAGCTCCCTCGGCATAGGTCAGGGGCGCAATTTCCCGGCTGTCAAATTTGCTGTCATAGGCCTTCTTGATGCATGCCTCGAGTTCCTCGCGGCTGAAGTCCGTTATGAAATGCCGCATAACCTCATAGGCGATCTCCTGATAGGTCTTCCCCAGAAGGTCCTTGGGCTTGAAATCAAACCGGGGCAATTGCTCCGGAACATAGAGGCCGCCATCCGAAGCCAGGCCCTGCAAGATCGCCTCCGAGGCGGTGACCCGGTTCAAGTGATCTCTGGTGCTCACATAATGTAGATCCATGCTATACCTCATCTTGATGCGCTGTTGAACGGCTCAATTATACGGGTGACGCCCCACTGTCGTCAACGTTCCGACCGGATCTCTCCTATGTATAGCAGGTGGGGCCGCCTCTTAATGTCCGGCGTTAATGTAGTTGACCAGACCCTCTGCATCGATGATCTTCTGCATGAAAGCGGGAAAAGCCTGCCCCTGATAGGTCTTGCCCCTGGTGTGGTCTCGGATGATGCCGCTGTCGAAATCAACCTCAACATCGTCTCCGTCTCTGATATCTTTGGCCGCATCCGGACATTCGACGATGGGAAGGCCGATATTGATGGCGTTTCGATAGAAGATCCGGGCGAAGGTCTCTGCAATGACGCAGGAGACCCCCGCCGCCTTAATGGCGATGGGTGCGTGTTCCCTGGAAGAACCGCAGCCGAAATTCTTGTCCGCGACAATGATGTCTCCGGGCCTGACCCTCTTGACGAAGTCCCGGTCGATGTCCTCCATACAATGACCGGCCAGATCCGCCGGGTCTGAGGAGTTCAGATATCTGGCCGGAATGATCACATCCGTATCCACATTGTCTCCGTATTTAAATACCCTGCCGTGCGCTGCTTGCATCATGCCCTCCTATCTCAAGCTGCTCTCAATCCAGGTCCTCAGGGCCTGAAATCTTACCTGTAATCGCGCTGGCCGCTGCAACAGCCGGACTGGCCAGATAGACCTCGGACGTGACATCTCCCATCCGGCCGACGAAGTTGCGGTTGGTGGTGGAGACGCATCTCTCCCCGGCTGCCAGGATTCCCATATAGCCGCCCAGACAGGGCCCGCAGGTCGGGGTAGAGACGACGGCGCCTGCCTCGATGAAGGTCTTAAGATAGCCGGCCTCCATGGCATCCAGATAGATCTGCTGGGTGGCCGGAATGACAATGACCCGGACCTTGTCCGCCAGCTTCCTTCCCCTCATGATCTCAGCCGCGATTCTCAGGTCACTGAGGCGGCCATTGGTACAGGATCCGATCACCACCTGGTCGATCGGGATATCTCCCACCCGGTCAATCGTCCGCGTGTTCTCCGGTAGATGCGGGAAGGACACCGTGGGCTTCAGCCGGGACAGGTCGATGGTATAGTCGGCCACATAAGAAGCATCCTCATCCGCCCGGTAGATGATCGGCTTGTGATCGGAGTGGTCGCCGATATAGGCGAGCGTCCGCTCATCCACAGGGAAGATCCCGTTCTTGGCCCCTCCCTCAATAGCCATATTGGCAATGGTGAATCGGTCATCCATCGACAGATGGCGGATCCCATCCCCCACAAATTCCATCGACTGATACCTGGCCCCGTCTACACCGATCAGGCCGATGATGTGCAGGATCACATCCTTGCCTGAGATATAGGGTCCGGGCCTACCCGTGAGTCTGAAGCGGATGGCCTCGGGGACCTTGAACCAGGCCCGGCCGGTAGCCATACCGGCGGCCATGTCGGTGGATCCGACCCCGGTGGAGAAGGCGCCGAGGGCTCCGTATGTGCAGGTGTGAGAGTCAGCTCCGATCACCGCATCTCCGGCCACGACCAGTCCCTTCTCAGGGAGGAGGGCATGCTCAATTCCCATCTTCCCCGCATCAAAGAAATTACTGATTTGCTGTCTGTCGGCAAACTCGCGGACACACTTGCAGTGTTCCGCCGACTTAATGTCCTTACTGGGGACGAAATGATCCATAACAAGGGCAATCTTATCCCTGTCAAAGACACCGTCGGAATCCATCTTCCCCATGACATCAATGGCGACCGGGGAGGTGATATCATTGCCCAGCACAAGATCCAGATTGGCCATGATCAGCTGTCCGGCTTCCACATGATCTAGGCCGGCGTGCGCAGCCAGAATCTTCTGTGTCATTGTCATTCCCATATGCCTGTCTCCTTATCCCTGCATCCTGTCCCTCATGCAATAAACCGCATCCCGGGCCTCTTATCTTCTTCATGGTAACACCTGAAAAAAGAGAAGGACAATAGAAGCTTTGACTAAGTTTTATAACTTGCGGTTATGGAAAAGCTGTGTGACAATAGTTTCCTGAGGGGTAATGAACAGGACTCCTGATACGCTTATACGTTTTCAGGCAATCAATGAGGATCATTTCTATGACAGAATCACTGTCCGGTTATCGGATTTTCTATGAGGTCGCCAACTGCGGGAATATCTCCAAGGCGGCTTCCCGGCTCTACATCAGTCAGCCGGCCATATCCAAGTCCATCCAGAAGCTGGAGGAACAGCTGGAGGTCAAGCTTTTTATCCGGTCCTCCAAGGGAGTTATTTTGACGCCTGAGGGAGACCTCCTCTATGAGACAGTCCGGGAGGCCTTTCGCGCCCTGGATTCCGGAATCGACCAGCTCCGTCAGCGGGTGGCAATGGGCATGGGCTCTCTTCGGATCGGTGTCTCTTCCACCCTCTGTAAGTATGTTCTCCTTCCCTATTTGAGGAAGTTCACCCGCATGGAGCCAAACATCAATCTCTCCATCACGACCAGTTCCTCCAAGGAGACGCTGGAGCTCATTGAGGACCACAAGGTGGATGTTGGACTGGTTGGAAAGCCGGACCGAAAGGAGGATATCTGCTTCCAGTCCGAGGCCTCGATTCAGGACTGTTTTGTGGCCTCGCCCGACTACATAAAGCGCTTATATCAGGGCCAGGTGCGTCCGGACCGGATCCTCGGCAAGAGTCCTCTTATGATGTTGAATAAGGACAATATGACCCGGCTCTATATTGATGACTTCCTGAGTCGAAATATGATCCGGATCAAGGAGACCTGGGACATCTCAGATATGGACCTGCTCATCTCCTTCGCAAGACTCGGAATCGGTGTTGCGGCCGTCATCAGAGACTTCGTCGCAGAGGACCTGTCTTCCGGGAAGCTCATAGAAATTCCCCTCCCCGGGCAAGAAGCCATCCCTCCCAGAGAGATCGGCTTCGCCTACAAGGAGAGCCATCTTCAAAATCCCTCTCTGGTCAGCTTCCTGGACCTGATTCATCAGGCCCACTGATCCCTTGTCCTTAAGGTCCTTCCGACCGCATCCCATGAAAACAGGGGCGGTGAAGAAATGATCTCTCATTTCTTCACCGCCCCTGTCTGATACCGCTTCCCTTAGAACCGGCTGGATTTAGTTATTGATGAGCTTGTCGCTCTCATCATTCCAGCTGTAGAGCTTGCGGATCTCTCTGCCGACCGCTTCACTGGGATGCTCGGAAGCCTTGCGCCGCATTGCCTGGAAGTTAATCTGACGGCCTGCGGACATGTCCTGCATGAACTCGGAAGCAAATTTACCGGACTGGATGTCGGCCAGAATCGCCTTCATATTCTCCTTGACCTCGGGAGTGATGATCCGGGGACCCGCCTTATAGTCACCGAATTCAGCCGTATTGGAGATGGAATATCTCATGCCGGCGAAGCCTGACTGGTAGATCAGGTCCACAATCAGCTTCATCTCATGGATGCACTCGAAGTAGGCATTGCGGGGATCGTAGCCGGCCTCACAGAGAACCTCGAACCCATTCTGCATCAGGGCACATACGCCGCCGCAGAGAACGGCCTGCTCACCGAAGAGGTCAGTCTCCGTCTCTGTTCTGTAGGTGGTCTCAAGAAGTCCTGCGCGGGCGCCGCCGATACCGGCTCCGTATGCAAGTGCGATTTCCAGCGCATGACCGGTCGCATCCTGCTCCACGGCAACCAGGCAGGGAGTCCCCTTGCCCTCAAGATACTCGGACCGAACCGTGTGGCCGGGAGCCTTGGGAGCAATCATCGTCACATCCACATCGGCAGGAGGAACAATGCACTTATAATTGATATTGAAGCCATGCGCAAACATGAGCATGTTGCCGGCCTCAAGATTGGGCTCGATGTCCTTCTTGTACATATCGGCCTGAAGCTCATCGTTGATCAGAATCATGATGATGTCTGCCCACTTGGCAGCCTCGGCCGTGGGAAGGACCTTGAGTCCCTGTGCCTCAGCCTTGGCCTTGCTCTTGGATCCCTCATAGAGTCCTACGACAACATCACATCCGGAATCCCTCAGGTTCAGCGCATGCGCATGTCCCTGTGATCCGTAGCCGATGACTGCGATGTGCTTGCCCTTTAAGAAATCGATATTACAATCCTCGTTGTAGTACATTCTTGCTTCTGCCATATGCCATTCCTCCTACTTGCTGCTTGCAGTTCCTATTGGTGCCAGATCTCGATTACTCGATGATCGTAACGTCATCCGATCCCCGGGACAAGCCCGTCAGACCGGTTCTGGCCAGTTCCAGGATCTCATATCCGTCCAGCATGTCCAGGAAAGCCGCCAGCTTATCCTGCCCGCCTGTGACCTCGATGACCATGGAATCGTGTGTGACATCCACCACTCTTCCCTTGAAGATCTCCGTAATGCTGAGCACATTCTGGCGGTCGGAGTCCTTCGCACTGATCTTGACCAGCATCAACTCTCTTTGCACCGACCCTCCGGCCTCCAGTTTCTTGATACTGATGACATCCTCAAGCTTGGCCAGCTGCTTCCTGATCTGGTCCAGGACCAGGCGGTCGCCGTGCGCGACAATGGTAAGGCGCGTAAAACGCTCATCCGCAGTGACACCGGCCGAGAAGCTGTCAATATTAAATCCTCTTCTGGAGAAAAGACCGGAGATGTGGCTCAGGACACCCGAAGTGTTCTCAACCAAAATCGATAAAACCTGTTTCCTCATAATGGCAGCCTTTCGCTTCAAGACGTTATGGAAATCATAGCACTTTGCCCCGGCCTGTCAACGCAATCGAACCGGTCCCGATATGCCAATCTATTATAGGTTCTATAACCGGGCAGAGCCCCGGAATAGGGGACAGGTCTCTCGCCCTCTTCAGAGATAATGGGGTCGCTCAAATCGGATCGCTCAGGCCTCGAGGAGTTTCTCGACGGAGACCAGCTTGACGCAGAGGGCGAAGAGGTCCGCCGCCCTGGCCAGATCCTCAAGGGGAGGATAGGTGGGAGCGATTCGAATATTGCTGTCCAGAGGATCCCTGTGATAGGGATAGGTCGCGCCGGCACCGGTCAGGGTGACTCCGGCCTTCTTGCAGCGGCTGATGATCTTCCTGGCGCAGCCCTCCATGCTGTCAAAGCTGATGAAATAGCCCCCATTGGGAACCGTCCATGATCCGATCCCCAGACCGGTCAGCTGCTCGTCGAAGGTCTTCTCAATGATCTCGAACTTGGGCCGGATGACATCGGCGTGCTTGCGCATATGGGCCTTGATCCCGTCCAGGTCCTTGAAATAGCGGACATGGCGCAGCTGGTTGACCTTATCGTGACCGATAGTCTGGTTCTTCATCTGATTCTTGATATCTTCCAGATTATTGAGCGAGGTGGCAAGGGCGGCCACCCCGGAACCCGGGAAAGTGATCTTGGAGGTGGACGCGAACTTGTAAACCAGATCGGGATTTCCTGCTTTCTTGCACTCGTGAAGGATCTCAATCAACTGGTCCTGCCTGTCGTCATAGAGATGATGGACGCCATAGGCGTTGTCCCAGTAAATGCGAAAATCTCTGGCTGCCGGCTTTAATCTCGCGAAGCGGCGGACCGTCTCATCCGAATAGGAATACCCTTGCGGGTTGGAATACTTGGGGACACACCAGATTCCCTTGATGGACTCGTCTTCCGCCACCAGCTTCTCGACCAGGTCCATATCCGGCCCCTGCTCGGTCATGGGGATATTGATCATCTCAAAGCCGAAGTACTCGGTAATGCCGAAATGACGATCGTATCCCGGAACCGGGCAGAGCCACTTGACCCGGTCCAGCTTGCACCAGGGAATCCCACCCATCACTCCATGGGTATAAGAGCGGCTGATGCAATCATACATGACATTGAGCGAGCTGTTTCCGTAGATAATGATATTGTCCGGCTTGTTCTCCATCATGGCGCCGATCAGCTCCTTGGCCTCGGGCAGGCCGTCCAGGACCCCGTAATTGCGGCAGTCCGTCCCGTCCTCACAGGTCAGGTCCGAGTCGGAATTCAAAATGTCCATCAGTTCCATGGACAGGTCCAGCTGCTCCTGACAGGGCTTGCCTCTGCTCATATTCAGGGCCAGGTCCATCCCCTGGTACTTCTTATAGGCGGCCTTTAACTCCCGGCGAAGCTGGTCTAACTCTTCCTTCGACATCTCAAGATATGACTTCACTCTCATCTCCTAACTCACGGGATCCGCCGCGTCGGCCTTCTCCGTTCTTTTTTCCTGCGGCACGATTGTCTGCAGTGTCTCTCATTATCCTAGTGCCGATCTCCAATGGCAAGTCCCATTTTGTTTTTGCCGGACAAATATTTGTCCCTGTCCTGCGGATTGTCCCCCACTCTAAGAAGAGAGATCACTTCTTTGAGACAATCTCTGTGTCCCTGCCGGATTTAAAGATCGACCGGGGCATGACAAGACCCCTGACGCTGGAGAGGGGATAGATGTTGCTGTGGGGGCAGATCACGGTTCCGGGATTCAGAACGGAATTGCATCCAACCTCGACATAATCCCCGAGCATGGCTCCGAGCTTCTTGCGGCCGGTCTCGATTCTCTCTTCCCCTGCCTTTATGACCACCGGACTCTTGTCCGATTTGACATTGGAGGTTATGGATCCCGCCCCCATGTGGGAGTGAAATCCCAGGATGGAATCGCCCACATAATTATAGTGGGGCACCTGGACCACATTAAAGAGGACCACATTCTTAAGTTCCGTGGAATTGCCCACCACGCAGTTTTTGCCCACGATTGCCTTGCCCCGAATAAAGGCAGAGGGCCGGACCTCCGTGTCTTCATCGATGATGCAGGGTCCTGTGATATTGGCACTCGGGTCAATCGATGCGGACCTGGCAATCCAGATATTGTCCCCCCGCTTCTCATAGCGGGCCGGATCCAGGGTCGGTCCCAGCTCCAGGATAAAGTCTCCGATGTCATCCAAGACCTCCCAGGGATAGTCTCTTCCGGCAAAAAGCCGGCCGGCAATGGTCTCTCTCAGGTCATACATCTGGCTGATTTTACATACTTGCATATCGCTCCTGCCTTTCCATCTCCCGATCGGAGATTCCCTCTTTTCCGCATCGGCCCTGTCACCGGGCTTTGCCTTTTGCCTTTTCTCTCTTCGCCGACAAAGGCGGGTAGTGCTCCGCGACTGCCGCGAATTGGCTGTCTAGGGAGTACCGGTTTCGCATGGCCTTGACCCGGTCAACCCGGAGCCGGATGAAGGCCTCCAGTTTCCTCATATACTCCTCTTCCGAGATCGTTCCCTCTGCCACATAGGCGAGTCCCTTCTCCCAGCTCGCGGTGAGCTCGGCGTTCAACATCTGGGGCATGGAGGCATTGATCACATCATAGACCAGTTCTCCCCGAAGACTGGGCGTGATGATCTGAGTCTTCTTGTTGAGCATCAGATAGCTGATCCGGATCAGCTTGTTCAGAATCTCCGCCCGAGTCGCAGAGGTCCCGATCCCCTGGCCCTTAATCTGAGCTCTCAGCTCCTCGTCCTCGATCAGCTGGCCGGCGTTCTCCATGGCCAGGATCAGGGAACCGGAGTTATATCGCTTGGGCGGAGAGGTCTCTCCCTCCTTCACGCGAAAAGCCCGGAAGGATACCGGGTCTTTCTTCTTCAGACGGGGTAGGACCCGGGCAAGAAGTTGCTGATTCTCCGCCCCTTCCTCTTCCCTGCCGGCGTCATCGGTCTTCTCTTCCCCTCCGGCATCCTCCTCCGTCCTTGCTCCCTTCTCTCTCTTTCGGAAGGAATAATTCATCAGCTTGAGATAGCCCTCCTCCGTAAGATACTTGTCGGAGGCAAAGAAGTACTCTCCGGATACCGAGACGGTCAGATTGAGCTTCTCATAGATCGCCGGCTCGAAGAAGATGGCAAGGAAGCGGCGCACAATAAGTTCATAGACCAGGGTCGCCCTTCTTGGCATACGGCTAAGAGCGCCAAGCCCCTGCCCGGTCGGAATGAGGGCGTAGTGATCTGTGATCTTCTTGTCATCGGTATAGCGGGTCCTTCCGATCCCCTTGTAGAGTCCCCGGTCCAGGACCTCCTCGGCAAATCTCCTGACCCCGGGGATCCCTGTAAGACCCCGGATATTTTTGTCGATTTCCTTGGCCACGGCCGTGGACAGGACTCTGGCATCCGTTCTCGGATAGGTGACCAGCTTCTTCTCATAGAGGTCCTGAATGACGGACAGGGTCTCATCGGGCGATATCTTAAAGAACCTGGAGCAGTCGTTCTGAATCTCGGCCAGATTATAGAGCAGGGGGGGATTCTTCTTCTCCTTCTTCTTGCTGATCTTGTGGATCTTCCCGGCAAGAGAACAGGAATAGGCCTCTTCGCCCGCAAGCGCAAGACTCTCTGCCGGAAGCTGATTGATCTCCTCAATCAGCCGCAGGGCATGGGGTCTCTCCTTGAAGCCGTTCTCCTTGTAGAGGAGGGGAGAATTCTCATAGCGGCTTCCTGCCACTGCCCGCCACTCAAGCCCCTTGATAAGAGGTCTCTCTTCCGGGTCCGGTCTGCCGGATCCCTCTTCCGAATCTGCCTTTGGTCCGGGCTCCTCCTCTCCGGACAAAAGACAGACATCCCCGAGGACCCGATAGAAGGGAGTCTTTACAAAGTCTCTGATCTCCCTCTCCCTGCGGACGACCATTCCCAGGACGCAGCTCATGACGCGGCCGACTGCAATCGGGATGTAGCGCTCTCTCAATACATTGGCGACAGCACTGCCATACTTAAGAGAGAGAATCCGGGAGAAATTGATCCCCATCAGATAGTCTTCTTTGGCCCGTAAATAAGCGGATGCCGCCAGGTTGTCGTAGTCTGACTCGTCCCTGGCCTCTCGAATTCCCCGCAGGATCTCCTCCTTGGTCTGAGAGTCGATCCAGACCCGCTTCTGGGCCTTTCCCCTGACGCCTGCCTCAGACGCCACCAGCCTGTAGATGTACTCTCCCTCTCTCCCCGAGTCGGTACATACGTAGATGGTCTCCACATCCTCCCTGTTGAGAAGGCCCGCTACAATCCGATACTGCTTGGCCGCGTTCGGCAGGACCTCGTATTTGAATTTGCCGGGGAGGAAGGGAAGGGTTTCCATTCGCCACTGCTTTAAGCTCTTGTCATAGGCCTCCGGGTAAGACATCGTTATGAGGTGGCCCAGGCACCAGGTGACAATCAAGTGCTCACTCTCCAGATAGCCGTCTCTCTGGCTGGTCTTCTCTCCAAGCGCCTTGGCGAACTCCCTTGCAACGGAGGGCTTCTCTGCGATAAAGACTGATTTTGCCATACTAGAGGTCCCTCTTCTGCCTTGCGGCTTCCTCCCGCATCTGGCGGGCATTCTCAAGAACAAAGTCGCTGACCGCATCCCCGGAGATCATTCGGGCCAGTTCCTCCACAGACTCCTCCTCGGTCAGGGGACGAATCCCGGAGATGGTCCTGCCCTCCCGCAGAGACTTCTCGATCAGGAAATGCCGATCTGCCTCAGCGGCGATCAGGGCCAGGTGGGTGATGCAGATCACCTGAACTTCCCGGCCCAGCCGGCTCAGTTTCCGGGCCACAGCCTGGGCGGTCTTTCCTGATATGCCTGCGTCTACCTCGTCGAAGATCAGACTGTCGATCGTGTCCTCTTTTGCCGCAAGCTCTGTCTTTAAGACCAGCATGATCCGGCTCAGTTCTCCTCCGGACGCGACCTCACAGAGAGGGCGGACTTCTTCTCCCGGATTGGTTGAGATGTAGAACTCCGCCTCGTCAATCCCCCCTGCCGTGTAGACGGGGCTCTCCGAGAAACGCATCTCGAATCTGACCGCCAGGAAATTGAGGGACAGAAGGGCCTCTGAGACTCTGGCGCAGAGCTTTTTTGCCGCCTTCTTGCGGAGGGAGGACAGGTCATGCGCCAGATCCAGATAGGTCGCTTTCGCCTCTTTTAGTCTCTCTCTTAATTCCTCCTGATACTTGTCATAGTTCCTGAGTTTTGACAGTTCCTCCTGCTTGGCCTTGAGCGCCTCCAGGACATCCTCAATGCTCCTTCCGTACTTGGCCTTTAAGTCGTTGATCCGGTCCAGTCTCTCCTCCGTCTCTGCAAAACGCGCTTCATCGAAAGAGCTCTCCTCCAGATAAGTCCGGATCTCCCCCGAGACGTCCGAGATCAGTCCGTCGATATCCAGCAGTGTCGACAGGAAGTCGTCCATTCTGTCATCGTAGCCCTCGACCTGCCGCAGGGCATGAATCGCCCGGGAGACCAGCTCCCCGCAGGCGGACTCCTCCGTCAGGGATTGGAGGACCCGGTCCAGTGCTCCCGTGATCTTGGCGGCATTCTTCATCCTTCGCTCGTCCGCCTCAAGAGCCAGGTCCTCCCCGCAGGTCAGGCCTGCGGACTCAATTTCCTCCACCTCATGCTCCAGGAAAGAGACTTCCCGCAGGCGGGCGGACGCATCCAGGGAGCAGGACTCCTCTTCTTTCCTAAGAGCACTGTAATTCTGATAAGCCCGGGCCAGATCCCGCTTGACCCGGTCTAAATCTCCTGCTGCGAATTCATCCAGGAGGGCCAGATGCCGGCTCTTCTTCAAGAGGGTCTGCTGCTCATTCTGTCCATAGATATCGATGAAGATCTCCCCGGCCTTCCTGAGAGTCTGGGCCGGCAGGGTCTCCCCGTTGATCTTGGAAACCGTCCTGTTCTGGGAGATCCGACGCGAGAAGATCAGTTGGCCATCATAGATAGGGATATCAAGCGCTTCCAGGGCCTGTCTCTGCTCCCGGCTTCTCACCGCAAAGACCGCCTCCACCAGGCCGTCCTCCCGGGGATTGCGGACCATATCCTTAGAGGCCTTCTTACCAAGCGCGATCCCCAGAGCTCCCAGGATGATTGATTTTCCGGCCCCGGTCTCCCCCGACAGGACATTGAGTCCCTCTCCGAAGTGAACTTCCTCCTCTTCGATCAGGGCCAGGTTTTTTACATGCAGGTCTAGAAGCATGCGAATCCTTTCTACTCTCTCTCCACAGATGCGCCGGTCTCATCCAGAATCCGGCGAAGCCTGGTCATAAGGGCCGCCGTGTCGTCCATACTGCGGACCGCGCACATGACCGTATCGTCTCCGGCAATGCTTCCCACGATCTCCCCCAGCTGCATATGGTCCAGGGCTGCTGCCACAGCCATGGCCATACCGGAGACGGTCCTGATCACAAGGATGTTCATGGCATTGTCCATGTTCATGAACCCGTCCCTGAAGATCCTGACATATTTCTCGCTCAGGTCCTGGGGGCTAGTCTGATAGGATACATAGACCAGGCGGCCGTCTGCCCTGGCCACCTTGGTCAGCTGCATTTCTCTGATATCACGGCTGACCGTGGCCTGGGTCACCTCATAGCCGGCCTCTTTCAGCTCCCGGGTCAGTTCCTCCTGCGTCCCGATCTCTCTGGTCACGATCAAATCCAAAATTTTCGCCTGTCTGTCCTGTTTCACCGGTCACTCCTATCTCAAGTGGACTGCATCTTATTGCGGATGCGCTCTAAGAAGTTCATCTCCGAGAGCCGCATCATTTTGATCTCCTCCCGGGACCGGTAGACTACCAGTTCCTGCCCGGGGACTAACTGTCTCCTGTGGTTGCCGTCAAAGGAGATCTCCGCCACCGGCTTATCCTCCGGCCGCCTTGCCTTCACCTGCACCCGGATCACGTCATTGGAATCCAGGACTATGGACCTGGAATTTAAGGTGTGGGGATTGATCGGGGTCAGGAGAATCAGCCTGGTCTTGGGATCGACAATCGGCCCCTTGGCCGACAGATTGTAGGCCGTAGATCCGGTCGGAGTGGCAAAAATCATGCCGTCACAGTGGTAGGTATAGAGGGCCTGTCCGTTGACGTAGACAGTCAGGCACAAGATCTCCATGGGATGCCTTGAGACAATCACCACATCATTCAGGGCCACCGACTCCCTGTCGGGGTTCCCCTGCTCATCATATACCAGACCTGCCAGGAGCATCCGGCTCTCAATCTCGTATTTGTCCTCCATGAGCAGGTCGATGGCATCATAGATTGTATCCGGATCCAGATCGCAGAGATAGCCCAGATGACCCCCGTTGATCCCGATCAAGGGGACCCCGCTGCCCAGGGTGTTCTGGGCCGTGCGGATCATGGTCCCGTCCCCGCCCAGGGTCAGAATCCCCTCGGTCTTCTCAGGCACCTTGATCCGCCCCGGGTTTGTATAATCCTGTGGATTCTCAAGGCAGGTCAGACTCCCTCCCTTGGATTCAATGACCGAAGCGAGCTTTTCGATCCAATCCCTGCCGGCCTCAATATTTCTCGTGACAAGTAAGAAGTTCTTCATAAGACAACAAGTCTCCCCGCAGACCGGCCGATCCCCGCGGTCTGTCCATCCTCTCTCCCTAGTGATCCAAGCGCTCGTGCGCACAGCTCACAAGAACCTCTGGGTCTATGTCCCTGCCCGAATCCAAGCCCGGTTCCTCCCCCCTCCGCAGATAGATCAGGTACTCGATATTTCCCTCCGGCCCCTTGATGGGGGAGTGGTCCAGACCAAGGACGGCAAATCCGTTCTCTTTGGCGCAGCGAATCACGGATTGAATCACCTCAAGATGCACCGCCGGGTCCCGAACGACCCCCTTCTTTCCGACCTTGTCTCTGCCGGCCTCAAACTGGGGCTTGATCAGGCAGACCATCTCTCCCCCTTTGGCCAGGAGGTCCCTGGCTGCGGGAAGGACCTTGCCAAGCGAGATAAAGGAGACATCGCAGGAGGCGAAGTCTATGGCCTGTCCGATCTGATCCGGGGTCACATAGCGAATATTGGTTTTCTCCATGCAGACCACCCGCGGATCCTGCCGAAGCTTCCAGGCCAATTGACCATAGCCCACATCGACGGCGAATACTTTGCCGGCCCCGTTTTGCAGCATGCAGTCGGTAAAGCCCCCGGTGGAAGCCCCGATATCCATGCAGACCTTCCCCGCAAGCCGGATGGGGAAAGACGCCATGGCCCGCTCCAGCTTGAGACCGCCCCGGCTGACATAGGCCAGGGTCCTGCCATGGATTGCGATATCCGCATCCTCCCGCACCTGGGTTCCGGCCTTGTCCTCCCTCTCCTGATCCACGAAGACATTCCCCTCCATGATCATGGTCCTGGCCTTCTCTCTGGAGGGGGCCAGTCCCCGATTTACCAAGAGCACATCCAGTCTTACTTTCAAGAATCACTCCTCACCGGCCAGCAGCCGATCGATCGCAAGGCAGACCTGTTCCGGAGCCAGGCCCTCTGCCTCAATCAGTTCATCCACAGTTCCATGGGGGATAAAATGATCCCCAAAGCCGACGCAATATAAGCTGCCCCTATAGTTGATCCCCTCGAGGAAGCTTGTAACTTGCTCTCCGAAGCCGCCCGCCAAAACATTCTCCTCCATCGGAACAATCAGATCGACCTTGCCGGCATAATCGGCCAGGAGCTCCTTGTCCAAGGGCTTGACGAAACGCATGTTGACAAGGGCCACATCGTAGCCGGCTGCAAGAAGAAGATCCCGCAGAATCAGCGCCCGCTTTACCATAGCGCCGACAGGGGCCAGGAGAATTTTCTTTCCCCCATTCTCAGTCAGGGAATGGATTTCCTCCGCCCTGCCCCTCTCAATCGGCTCCCGGAACTCCTCTAATCCATCGAAAGCCGCTCCCCTGGGATAGCGGATGGCCACCGGTCCCCGGGCGCCAATGGCCCATTTGAGCATATCCGACAGCTCCCACTTATTCTTGGGCGCCAGGATCGTCATACCCGGAATCAGGGACAGGTAAGAGAGGTCGAAAATCCCCTGGTGGGTCTCTCCGTCTGCCCCCACCAGGCCGGCCCGGTCAATGGCGAAAACCACATGCAGGCCCTGGATCGCCACATCGTGCAGAATCTGATCGAATGCCCTCTGAAGGAAGGAGGAATAAACGGCGAAGACCGGAATCAGGCCCTGGCTGGAAAGCCCTGCCGCGAAGGTCACCGCATGCTGTTCTGCAATTCCCACATCGAAGAAGCGTTCCGGATAGCGATTGTGGAAGCGAACCAGTCCGGTTCCCGTTTCCATCGCCGCCGTCAGGGCCACAAGGCGGTCATTGCGCTCTCCCATCTTGCGCATAACCGTGGAGAATACATCCGTATAGGTGGCCGCCGCGTTCTTCAGGGGAAGGCCCGTCGCCACATCATAAGGCGCTGTTCCGTGGAATTTGGCCGGATGGCGCTCCGCCGGAGCGAACCCTCTCCCCTTGATGGTGAGCACATGGACAATCACCGGCCCCTCAATCCGGGTCGCCTCCCGGAAGATCTGCCGCATCCCCTCAATATCCGTGCCGTCAATCGGCCCCAGATACATGATCCCCATCTGCTCGAACATCATCCCCGGAATAACCAGCTGCTTGATTCCCTCCTTGGTCTTTCGCATCTGGTCGACAATCCGATTCCCGTAGACCGGGATTTTCTCCAGGGAATTCTGCATGCCTGACTTGAAATTCTTATAGTTCTTGGATGTGCGCAGACGGGCCAGGTTCATGGACAGGCCGCCCACATTGCTGGAGATGGACATATTGTTATCATTTAAGATGATGACAAAATTCTTCTTGAACTCCGCCGCATTATTTAAGGCCTCGAATACCATTCCTCCGGTCATGGCCCCGTCGCCGATCACGGAGAAGACCTTGTAGTCCTCTCCCTTCAGTTCTCTCGCCACGGCCAGGCCCAGACCTGCGGAAATGGAGGTCGAGGAGTGGCCCGTGCCGAAGACGTCACATGCACTCTCCTCCCGCTTGGGAAAGCCGGAGAGGCCTCCCAGGGTCCGGAGGCCATCAAATAAATCTCTGCGTCCGGTCAGGATCTTGTGGGTGTAAGACTGGTGTCCGACATCCCAGACGATCTGATCCCGGGGCAGGTTACAAATGGAGTGAAGGGCAATGGTCAGCTCCACCACCCCCAGATTCGGGGCCAGATGCCCGCCTGTTACAGACAGCTTCTCGATCAGGAATGCCCGGATCTCCCGCGCGAGCTCTTCCCGCTCAAAGGCATCCAGTTTTTGCACATCATTGGGACCTTGTATTCGATCAAGAACCATGTTATTCCCCTGTCTTTGTTCCTGCCGCCATCACTTCCTATTGTTCTCGCCCGGCCAGGTATGAGACGAGTTCCAAGAGAAATTCATTCTTTCTCGGGAGAGAGGACAGGCGGTCAAGGGCCTGTTCGGTCAGATTCCTGACGTCTTCCCGGGCGCGCTCCGGGCCGACGAAGGTCACATAGGTGATCTTATGATTTCTCTCATCACTTCCGACCGGTTTTCCCATCGTCTTCTCATCACCCGTGACGTCCAGAAGGTCATCCTCTATCTGAAAGGCCAGGCCGATCTTGGCGGCCGCCTGTTCGACAGAGAGAAGCCGGTCCTCGTCCGCCCCTCCAAGGAGTGCTCCGATGCACATGGCAGCTTCAATCAGGGCTCCGGTCTTGAGTTCATTGATGAAGTCCAGCCGGTGCTTGTCCATTCCCTGGATATGCTCCGATTCCACATCAACCACCTGACCGCCGATCATCCCGTAGATGCCGGCCTTCCTGGCAAGGAGGGCCAGGGACCTGTGAACCGCCGGATTCTTTCCATCCGCTTCAAGAGAACGAAGGGCTGTCTCAAAGGCGTAATTGAGCAGGGCATCACCGGCCAGAATTCCCATGGCCTCGCCGAATTGCGCATGGGTAGAGGGCTTGCCCCGGCGCAGAAAGTCATTGTCCATGGCCGGCAGGTCGTCATGAACCAGGGAGTAGGCGTGGATCATCTCAATTGCCGCCATGAAGAAGGGCAGAGCCGGGCTCTCCTCGAAGAAGCAGTCGGCACACTCTCTCATGAGGACGGGGCGCAGGCGCTTTCCCGGAGTGAGGACCGCATAGGCCATGGCCTCCATCACCCTCTTCTGGTATCCCTCTTCTCTTGGCAAGAGCCGACTTATGATGCACTCCGCCTCCTGTCCCCGATACTCCAATTCCCTGCGAACATCCATATTTCCACAGCCCTCTCTATGAATCGGACAGGTCAAAGTCTCCGGCCTGCCCTTGGGCGTCCAGGATCTGCACCTGCTTGTCAACGGCGTCGATCTTATCATTAATGGCCTGGATCACTGCCGTCCCCTCCCGATATGCCGCAAAGGAATCCTCAAGGCTGCTCTCCTTGTCCTCAAGCCTTGTCAGGATACGGTCCAGGTAGGCGAAGGACTCCTCAATGGACATGTCCTCCAAGCTCTTCTTCTCTTCCGCCATACTTCCTCCCCGGCCATATCAGCGGCCCGAATCTTCCTCTGAATAGATCTTCAAAACACTTGCGTCCAGCTGTCCCTGATGCAGATAGATATGGATGACATCCCCCGGCCTGGTCTCCTCCGCGTTCTCAATCCGCCTCCCGGACTCATCCTGAACGTAGGAGAAGCCCAGGGCAAGCTTTCTGACCGGGGAGAGGGCATCGAGTTTTCCCGCGGCGACCTCCAGAAGATGCCTCGTCTGCTCCAGCCTTCGCTCCATCTCCCGATCCAATTCTCGCTTTTGAGACAGAATCTGTTCTCTTATCCTGCGAATCTTCTGCAAGGGAGAGGCCATCTCCAACCGGTGCTCGGCATCCGACAGGCGATTTCTCGACTCATTGAGCCGATAAATGACAGCCCGCATCAGCCGGTCCCGCGCGGCCTCCATATCCTTCTTCAAACTGCGGTAGTCAAAATTGGCAAGTTCCGCCGCAGCAGAGGGAGTGGGCGCCCGCAGATCCGCCACGAAGTCAGCAATGGTCGTGTCCGTCTCATGGCCGACGGCGGAGATGATCGGTGTCTGACAGTCGAAAATCGCCCTGGCCACGACCTCCTCATTGAAAGCCCAGAGGTCCTCCATTGAACCGCCGCCGCGGCCGACGATGATCAGATCAAGCCCCCTGGCATCCAGCATCTCAATGCCTCTTGCGATGGATGCTACTGCATTCTCCCCCTGGACCAGGGCCGGGTAGAGGAGAATTTCAACCCCCGGATTTCTTCTCTTGGAGACCTGAATAATATCGCGAATAGCCGCCCCGGTAGGAGCGGTCACCACCCCGATCCTGGTCGCGTAGGGGGGGATGGCCTTCTTATAGGATGCGTCAAACATCCCCATCTCCGACAAGCGCTTCTTTAAGAGTTCGAATCGGACAAAGAGGTCCCCCAGGCCCTCCCGCTCGATTCTCGCGGCAATCAGCTTGTAGGATCCCCCCTTCTCATAGACCTGAATCGCCCCGCTGACGATGACCTGATCCCCCTCCTTCATGGGAAATGTGAGGCCCGACTCCTTCTGGCTCCGCCACATGGCAGCGCCCAGAGTGCCGGAGGCATCCTTGAGGCTGAAATAGATGTGACCCGACTTGTGATAGATCAGGTTGGACACCTCTCCCTTGACCTGAATCCGGCGCAGGAGAAAGTCTTCCCTGAAGAGCATGGCGAGATAGTGATTGACCTGTCCGACCGAATATGGCTTGCTGTTCATGAGATTTTCGCCAGAATCCCGTTGACGAAGGAGGGGGATTTTTCTGTTCCATAGTGCTTGGCCATCTCTACTGCCTCATTGATCGCAATTCCCGCATCCAGCTTCTCGAATGCGATCTCATAGATCGCCAGTCGCAGGAGGGTCAGATCCACCTTGGTCATCCGGCTCCTCTTCCATCCCCGGGAGGATTGGTCGATCATCCGGTCGATTTCGGCCAAGTGGCCGGCTGCCCCCAGGCACTTATCCGTGACGTCAGCCCAGGATGCCTGATCTATGCGAATGACCGCCTTTTGGTCTTCTTCTTCCATCAGATCGTCAATCTCAATCTGAGCGTGGTCGGTGTAATAGAGGTCTAACTGTTCTTGCATCTGATCTGCCGGGCAGAAATTCAGGGCAAAGAGAATGCGAAACGCGGTTTCACGGATCTGACGCCTTGTCATATTTATCTCCATCTTCTATCGCGGGTGCCGGATCATCCTCTTCCCGGGAAATGAGACCGGGAAATGGGGAATCCCCTGTGGCACAGAAAAAGGTGTCTGCGGTACAGACACCTCGATTATACAACAGATGAATTGTCTGTCCCCATCTTTCTTACGATACGCGCACGCCCTCAACGCGGACGTTGACCTCGGAGACTTTGACGCCGGTCATATTCTCAACCGTCGACTTGATCCGGTCCTGTACCTGTGCGCACACCCTGGGAATCTCATGGCCGAACTCCAGGTTAATGATGATGGCCACGCGCAGGGTGTTGTCATCCGCCCTGACAAAGCGTACCGACTTGGCCAGCTTGGAAGAGGTGATCTTGAAAATGGACCTGGCGTCCAGATTGCCTCCTAAAGATGCCACTCCATCCACCTCACAGGCGGCCAGACCGGCAATGATAGAAAAAACATCATTGGCCACATTGACACCCTCGTTGATTGCGAAATGATTCTCAGCCATGTAAAGCCTCCTGCATTCATAAGCCCGAAAGCGGGCATAACCGATCAAAATAATCAAAAATATTATATCAATCCGTCTCCTGCTGCGCAAGCTTGGCGGCCTGGTCCGCGGCCATCAGAGCGTCCAGTAATTCCTGCAAGTCCCCGTCCAGAATCTTGTCGAGCTTGTAGAGGGTCAGGTTGATCCTGTGGTCCGTCACCCGGCCCTGGGGGAAGTTATAGGTGCGGATCTTCTCCGACCGGTCCCCCGTTCCGATCTGCGAGAGCCGCTGGGCAGAAGCCTCCTCCTGCTGCCGGAGCATCTCCATGGTATAGAGTTTGGTCCTGAGGAGGGCGAAAGCCTTATTCTTGTTCTGCAATTGAGACTTCTCTGTCTGACTGTAGATGACAATCCCCGTCGGATAGTGGGTCAGACGGACTGCCGAATCCGTCGTGTTGACACACTGGCCGCCGTTGCCGGAAGCCCGCATGACATCAATGCGGATATCTGCCGGATCAACGACGACATCGACCTCCTGCGCCTCGGGCATAACAGCCACAGTAACCGTAGAGGTGTGGATGCGGCCTCCCGACTCTGTCGCGGGGACCCGCTGGACCCGGTGGACACCGGATTCGTACTTCAGTGTCGAATAGGCCCCTTTTCCCTTCACCATGAAGTTAATCTTCTTCATGCCTCCGATTCCGGTCTCCTCGAGTTCCATGACTTCAGTATCCCAGCCCCTTGACTCGGCATAGTGGCGGTACATCCGATAGACCTCTGCTGCAAAGAGGGCCGCCTCGTCTCCTCCGGCTCCGCCGCGAATCTCGATGATGACATTCTTGTCGTCATTGCTGTCCTTAGGGAGGAGAAGGAGCTTGAGCCGCTTCTTGAGATCTTCCAGAGAAGCTTTGGCCTCTGTCAGGTCTTCCTTGGCCAGCTGCCGCATCTCCTCATCCGTCTCCAGGTCCAGGATCTCCAGAGCATCGTCTGCCAGCTGCTGCTTTTTCTTGTACTCGCGGAAGGTCTCCACAATCGGGGCAAGTTCACTTTGCTCCTTCATAAGCTTTGTGAATCTCGCGCCGTCCGAGGCCAGCTCCGGTTCTGCAAGCTGGCGCATGATCTCCTCATAGCGGATCTCCAGATCTTCCAACTTATCAAACATGTATCCTTCTCCCTGAGACCACCCGGTCTCTGCCGGCCAGGTCTCTGACAACATTGATTTCATCGAAGGGGCCATCGGCCAGGATGGCCTTCACTGCCTCCCCCTGGTCGCAGCCGATTTCCACGAGAAGATATCCGCCTGCATTCAAGTGGGCTGAGATCCCCGCCAGAATGCGCCGATAGAAGGCAAGGCCGTCTTCCCCCCCGTCTAAGGCCATGTGGGGCTCGTGATCTCTCACCTCCGGCATCAACTCATCCACTTGCCCGGATGGAATGTAGGGCGGGTTGGCCGTAATCAGATCATAGGTCCCCTCCAGCCGGTCAAAGAGGTCTGAGACAAGAAAAGCGGCAGGCACCCCGTTTCGACGGGCGTTCTCCCGCGCAAGCGCAAGTGCCTCCTCAGAGAGGTCCGTCCCAAGCCCGTCGAGAGACCAGTCCCCCCCTTCTTCCCTCTTCTGTCCGCGTCTCTCATCGGAAAGAGGCGGTTCATCCATCCTGGCCTCAGCCGATGCACCCGGCTTAGCTTCAAGCCGAAACCCCAGTTCCCTTTGGGCCAGGTACAGAAGAGAGATCAGGATGCATCCGCTCCCGGTGCAGAGGTCCAGAATGTGCATCTTACCATCCCAAGACCCTTCCCCCATTCCGGCTAAAATGTTCCCGGAATTCGATTCTGCCGGCCTCTTTAACTTCTCCCTCCCCAGGCGTCCGAGAATCTTCAGTCCCTCCTCCGCCAGGGTTTCCGTATCCTGCCGGGGACAGAGAACATGCTCATTGACCCTGAAGGAAAGCCCCATGAAGTTCTGGCTCCCGGTAATTTGCTGAAGGGGGATATGCCGGGCCCGCTTCTTGATGCAGGCCTTGTAGCGGTCCAGAAGTCCACCCTCCATTTGCCCATTTCCCGCAAACATGAGGTCCATATGCTTCATACCGCTGACATATTCCATTAAATAACCGGTGTCCGGATCCACATCTGAAATTCCGGCTCTCTGCAGTTGTTCTCTGCCCCAATCCAAGGCCTCCCGATAGGTCATCCGATCCTCCTCGATCACAGCCGGCGGATCCCAAGCGCTTGTTCCTGCCAGACTCTCCAGTCGAAAACCGCCTCCACGGAGGCGATTCCCACTTCAATCATCTCATCATCCGGTTCTTTCGTCGTGAGCCCCTGCACCCATAGACCTGGCTCGGACAAAACTTCAATCAGGCGGGAATTGCTGCGACCGGCCAGACGGATAAATTCATAGGAGATCCCCGCAATCAGAGGGACCAGGAGAAGCCGGAGGACGAGCTGCAGAAAGACCTGATCAACCCGGATCAACATGAAGACGAAGATGGAGATGATCAGGACAATGAAGATGAAACTCGTCCCACAGCGCTTGTGACGGCGCGAGGCCCTTCTGACATTGGGCAGATTCAGTTCCATCCCCTGCTCAATGCAGTTGATGCACTTGTGTTCCGCCCCGTGGTACATATAGGTTCTGCGGATATCCTCAGTCCGGCCGATCAGGACCATATAGGCCAGGAAGATTCCCACCCGGATCAACCCCTCCAGGAGGGCGAGCAGACTGTGTGAGGATATAAATCCCGAGAAGAGGCGGGAAATCCCATAGGGAAGAGCCACAAACAGGGCCAGACCGATCAGAAGCGAGACCCCGACCGTCCCGAAGATCGAGAGGCCCTGTGCCTGTTTCTTGCGATCTCCGTCTCCGCCGGATTCCTCTTCCCGGTCTTCGTCCTCGAAGTATTCCGCTGACTTCATCAGACTCTTCATGCCCAGAATCAGAGACGACAGGAAGTTCTCTACCCCTCTTACAATGGGAATGCAGGCGAAGCGGCGGCTGTCTCCTGTCTTTTCGACTGTAAGGGCAATCTGACCGTCCTTTTTTCGCACCGCCACAGCGTAGCGATCCTGATTGCGCATCATAATGCCTTCTATGACGGCCTGTCCGCCAATCCCGGAATATGCCATACTAAGTCTCCTGCACATAGAAAAAGACTGTGAAATAATAGAAGAGATCAACCGCGACTGGTGGTCGTCTTTCTATTTTTTCACAGCCTCTCTTGCGATCTGATCTCCCCTTACTGGGTAATGCCGTACTTCTTGTTGAAGCGGTCGATACGTCCGCGAGCCTGAGCCGCCTTCTGCTGACCGGTGTAGAAGGGATGGCACTTCGAGCAGATCTCGACGTGGATGCTCTTCTTGGTCGAGCCGGTAACGAAGCTATTGCCGCAGTTGCAAGTTACGGTTGCCTGATAGAAATCCGGATGAATACCCTGTCTCATACTGATACCTCTCTATAATAGATATAATCCTGTGATTCTCTGTTTCATGTCCTCTCAGACATACACGATACTATTTACATCCCGATAAACAGCTTTTTTATATTAGCACGGTCTCTCATCTTTTGCAAGCTATCTCCAAACCACTTTTCGCATC
>NZ_DBHIDN010000020.1:0-33276 GCF_057251025.1 Shuttleworthella sp. | reverse complement strand
GTCGTGCATGTAGAATTTAACTTTTCATGTAGAATTTCGATTTTCAATCGACCATTGGTCTGTCTGGCTTATTCCCCCGGCAAATGCTACCGGGACGATAGGAATGTCAAATCACCGAATGCTGATCTTCTCGTTCTGTTTCTTGATCTCCTTGAGAGCCTCGAAGACATAGTCATTGACCACCTTGATATAGGTTCCCTTCATGCCGGAGGACCTGGACTCGATCACGCCGGCGGACTCAAATTTGCGAAGGGCATTGACGATCACAGATCTTGTAATCCCCACCCGGTCCGCAATCCTTGAGGCAACCAGAATCCCCTCATCTCCCTCCAACTCATCGAAGATATGGATGATCGCCTCCAATTCAGAGAAAGACAGGGTGTTAATGGCGGACTTGACCACATGCTCCTTGCGCGCCTCCTCCGCATTCTCCTCGTTGACAGACCGCATCATCTCAAGCCCGACGACACTCGCCGCGTACTCGGAGAGGATGATGTCATCAATCCCATAGTTCTTGTGATAGCGATATACGACCATCGTTCCCAGGCGTTCACCCGCGATGTCAATCGGTGTGACGATCGCAGAACAGCCCGCAATCATATCACCGGAGATGCCCAGGGTCTCCAGGTTCACATTCTCTTTGGTTGAGAGGATTCCCAGAAGCCGATCATTCAGCACCGGCTCGATGAAAGTTCCTACCTCCTTACTCAATTGCTCTGTCAGCTCCGCTCCGCCGGAGCCCAGCTCCAATCCAAGTATCTTCCCCTTTCGACTGATGACAAGAGCAGAGGATTCCAGGATATCGGTCAAGACAAGACAGATATCGTTAAAAATCACCTTCGAAGATGAATTGTTATGAAGCAGCTTGCCGATCTTTCTGGTTTTATCCAGCAATTCCACGCTCATAATGCCCCCTCCTGTTCTCCGATGAACTGATCCACTTTCTCAGATCAACGGATCCGTTTTTATCTTGATCATATTTTAACATCATTTTTTGACAATTCAACCGTCAGAGCAGTTTTTCTTAGAATGATTTCGCGAATCGGCCGAAAATATCCACAAGCTCCACCGGATCCGGGACAGGTCAGCCCCGATTCTCAGGATTCTTTGTCTTCCCTGGCCCTGGAATAACCGCAGGCTGGGTCTGAGCAGACTATTTTATTCCCCTTGATCAGCATGTATTTCCCGCATTTGGGACAGGCTTCCTTGACAGGCCGGTTCCAGGACATGAATTCGCAGGAGGGGTTGTCCTCACATCCGTAGTAGATTCTGCCCTTCCTAGTCCTCTTTAGCACGACATCCTTGCCGCAGAGGGGACAGGGAACCCCGATTTTCTCCAGATAGGGTTTGGTGTTCCGGCAATCGGGAAAGCCGGGGCAGGCCAGGAATTTCCCATGCGGTCCGTACTTGATCACCATTTGCCGGCCGCAGTTCTCGCAGACGACGTCCGACAGCTCTTCCTTAATCTGAACCTTCTCCAGTTCCCGCTCCGCCTTCTGAACGGAGGCATCCAGATCCGGATAGAAGTTTCTGACCAGAGACTTCCACTCTACCTTTCCCTCTTCCACTCCGTCCAGGAGCCTCTCCATGTTGGCTGTAAAGTTCTGATCGACAATGCTCGGGAAAGACTCCTTCATGATGTCATTGACAACCTGTCCTAATTCCGTCACGAAAATGCTCCGTCCCTCTTTTACGATATAGCGGCGCTTGAGCAGGGTAGAGACAATGGGGGAGTAGGTCGAGGGACGGCCGATGCCCAATTCCTCGAGCATATGCACTAAAGATGCCTCCGTGAAATGCGCCGGCGGCTGGGTGAAGTGCTGCTTCTCATCAAACGATTGAAAAGAGAGCTTTGTGTCCCTCTTGATCTTCTCTAAGTTCTGCTTGTCCTCCCCCTCCTTGTCATCGGCATTCATATAGATGAGGGTGTAGCCATCAAAGAGGACCCGGCTGGATGATACCGTGAAGACAGACTCCTTCGCCCCGATCTTTACATTGCTTGTCTCATAGACGGCGTTGGCCATCTGGGAAGCCATAAAGCGCTTCCAGATCAGCTGGTAGAGACGGAACTGATCTCTTGAGAGGGAATCCTTGATCTGACTGGGAATCCTGGTCAGGTCCGCGGGGCGAATGGCCTCGTGGGCATCCTGAACAGACCCGGACTTCTTCCCGGAATGGTATTCTTTTCTGTAGTCGCTTCCATAGTTGCTCTCAATGAAGGAAGCTGCTGCCTCCCTGGCCTCCCTGGCAACACGGGTGGAGTCGGTACGGAGATAGGTGATCAAGCCGACCGTCCCGCTGCCCTTGATGTCAACTCCCTCATAGAGCTGCTGGGCTATCCGCATGGTCTTCTGGATGGCGAAGTTGAGCACCTTGGATGCCTCCTGCTGAAGGGTTGATGTGGTAAAAGGCAGGGGGCTCTTCCTCTCCCGCCTGGTCTTAGTAATAGAAGAAACCGCGTAGTCCGCCCCCTGAAGAGAGTCCAGAATCTCCCGCAGCTGATCCTTGGACCCGATCTCCTTCTTCCCCTCTTCGTCTCCATAATAGTGGGCGAGCAGGGGCCCGGTCATCGAATCCGCCTTGAGGATGACGTCCAGGGTGTAGTACTCCCTGGGAATAAAGGCATCGATCTGGGACTCCCGGTCGCAGATCATCCGAAGGGCCGCAGACTGGACCCGGCCGGCGGAAAGGCCCCGCTTTACCTTGGCCCAGAGCAGGGGACTGATCCGGTAGCCGACCATCCGATCCAGGATGCGGCGGGCCTGCTGGGCATCCACCAGATCCATATCGATCTCCCTGGGATGCTTGATCGCCTCCTTGACCGCGTTTTTTGTAATCTCATTGAAGGTGATTCTTTGAATGGGCTTGGCAGGGTCGACATTGAGTGCCGCGAGCAGGTGCCAGGAAATCGCCTCTCCCTCTCGGTCCGGGTCTGTCGCCAGGTATATCTTGTCAGCCTTCTTGGCCTCCTTGCGAAGAGAGGCCAGGAGCTGTCCCTTACCCCGAATCGTGATGTACCTGGGCTCGAAATCATGATCGATGTCAATTCCCAAAGAGGACTTGGGCAGGTCTCTGACATGCCCCTGAGACGCCATCACCTCATAGTTTTTCCCTAAGAACTTCTTAATTGTCTTGACTTTCGTGGGCGACTCCACAATGACCAGATATTTTGCCATGATGAAAGAGTTTCCTTTGATACTGAATCCGAAAAACAACGCGCATGATGCCTCCTCCCCCGGAGGCAGAAATTCTAGGCAATGATACAACAGCAAATCTCTATTTTCAAGCCGACATATTCCGGTCAGGTCCCATCCAGAGTCCGATCCGAAGTCCGATCGGGGGTCCGATCGCATCCGGTCAGATTAATTTCATGAACTGGTTGTGGGATCGGTCCGCAGCGATCCCCAGATCACAGAGTTCCGTCAGAGCGCGCACCGCATCAATGTAGGACAGGCCGCTTTGCACTGTCAGGCGGTCTAAGTCCAGGGGATAGAAATCCAGGCACTCATAGACCTTCTTCTGGTCTTCCCCCAGATCCGGCAGGCGGCCCGGGTCCTCTCTTGGCCTGAAATGTCCCATCCCGGCGGCCAGGTCCAAGTCCTCGATCAGGTCCTCGTAGCTTAAGATCATCTGGGCCGCCCCCTGGTGGAGGAGGGCATTGCATCCCTCGCTCAGCGGATCCGTGATTCTCCCCGGCAGAACATAGATGTCCTTTCCCTGCTCCAGAGCGAAATCCGCAGTGATCAGGGATCCGCTCCTTCGTCTCGCCTCTATGACAAGCAGAACCGACGCAAGTCCGGAGATAATACGGTTCCTCGCCGGGAAATTCCGGGCCAGGGGGGCTGTTTTCGGCGGGTATTCGCTCATCACACAGCCGGACTCGACAATCCGATCATAGAGCAGCCAGTGCTCCTTTGGGTAAGCCAGGTCTGCCCCGCAGCCCAGGACAGCGATCGTCTCTCCTCCTGCATCAAGACAGGCTGTCTGCGCCGCCCCGTCGATGCCCCTGGCCATCCCGGAGACAATCGCATATCCGCAGTCCGTGAGCATGCGCGCCAGATCCAATGCGACCCGCCTCCCATAGGCCGACGGCGATCTTGCGCCGACAATTGCGGCGGTCCTCAGGTCTCCGCGGCTGATCCCGGGCGGAATCCTCCCCCGAAAGAAAAGACCCGGTGGCGCGTCATAGAGCACGCGCAGATTGGCCGGATACTCCTCCATATCCAGTGTGACAAGCCCCATATCCGCATTTAAGAACTTCTCATATTCGGCCCGGAGGTCCCAGCTCTCTCTCTGGGCAATCAGACTACGGACTCCCTCCTCCTTCATGAAGGCAAGCCCGCCCAGGTCATCCGCCGTCGCCCGGTAGACCGCTGATGGCTTCAAGAAGCGGTCGAGCAGCTTCCGCTTTGTCCTGTTTCCAAGCCCGCTTCCCCGGACGCAGGTCAGCCAATAGCGATATGGTCCCTCTGCCTCCTCATTTCTCTCATATCTGATCTTCCCCATCATCTTCCCCTCTTATCATCTGCTCTATATATGCTCAGAGATCCGTCCCGTATTCCGGAGCCAGTCCGTGATAGATTCTCGCCTCCTGCAGGTGTCTCTTTTTGATCTCCCCGCTCGCCTCCATATCCGCAATTGTTCTTGCCACCCGAAGGAGCCGGACATAACCTCTTGCCGTAAGCCCCAGCTTATCGAAGCAGAGTCTCAGATAATCCTCCTCCTCTCCTCCCAAAGAGCAATAGGTCCGAAGGGCCTTTGCCGGGATTTGTCCGTTGCAGGAGATCCCGCTTCCGGCAAATCGCTTCTCCTGGATCCGCCTTGTCTTAAGGACCCTCTCTCGTATGCAGGCGGAGCTCTCCGCCTCCCCCTCGAGAACCAACTCGTCGAAGGAGAGGGGGCTTGCGGAAGCGCACAGGTCGATGCGGTCCAGGAGAGGCTTTGAGATCTTCCCCAGATAATCTCTGACCTGCCAGGGCCTGCAGCGGCACCTCTTGGGATCGGGAAAGTAGCCGCAGGGACAGGGGTTCATTGCGGCAACCAGGATAAAATCAGCCGGATACTCCACGTCCGCCTGCTGCCGGACAATGCGCACCCGGCCCTCTTCCATTGGCTGCCGGAGGATCTCAATGGTGGATCGGTCGAACTCCGGCAATTCATCCAGGAAGAGGACGCCTCCATTCGCAAGAGAGATCTCCCCCGGTCGGGGGATCAGGCCTCCGCCGGCCAGCCCGGCCGGAGAGATGGTGTGGTGGGGCGCCCGGAAGGGCCTCTCCTGCATCAACTGCCCCCTGTCTGCCAGAAGACCGCTGACCGAGTAGATCTTGGAGAGTTCCACTTCCTCCTCTCTTGTCATGGGGGGAAGGATGCTTGGTATGGCCTTGGCCAGCATGGTCTTGCCCGCTCCCGGAGGTCCGATCATAAGAAGATTGTGTCTCCCGCTGACGGCAATCTCGCAGGCTCTTCTCAGGCTCTTTTGCCCACGGATATACTTGAAATCATTTGTCTTTTCCTCCCTCTCCCGGATCCGACGAGCCGGTCTCCCTGCCCCGGGCCTGCGTTCTTCCGCTTCCGCCTTCTGCCTTCCGGCGCAGCTTCCTCCCAGATAGGATATGACATCCTCCAGATGGGCCACCGGGACCAGTTTTAGGCCGTCGGTCAGGGCCGCCTCCTTTCGGTTACCCTCTGGGATCATGGCGCAAGTCAGGCCGGCCTCTTGTGCCGCCATCACAATCGGCAAGACTCCGCGCACCGGATTGATTTTCCCGTCCAGGCCCAATTCCCCGACTGTGATCAGGCCCCGGAGTCTCTTTGGATCTATGATTCCGATTGCGACCAGAATGGCCAGGGCTACCGGCAGATCAAATCCCGTTCCCGATTTGCGAATCGAAGCCGGTGAGATATTGACCGTAATCCGCTTGATGGGGAGCCGGATCCCGATATTGCGAAGAGCCGTCCGGACCCGCTCCCTGGCCTCTTTTACCTCCGCAGACAGGAAGCCGACCATTTCAAAGACAGGCATGCCGTCAGAGACATCCGCCTCTACCAGAACCGGCTGGGACTCAATCCCCTGAATAATTGCCGTATTAACTTGACTGTACATAGCAACTCCTAATGCGGTGAAAGCTGCCCTCGATGCGGACAGCAGAAGAAATAGAGGAAAAATGGTCTGTTATTACGATCTATCGTCGAGAAAACGAATCGTGAAAAAAATAAGTGATTAAAAAAAGCGTTTGTATCTGCTAGGATAAGCAGAATGAGACGAATACTAGACTATGAAAATGAACATGCCTATGACAGCGCCTATGACTGGCTGCGGAAGGAGATGCGCTTCCCCAGATCCATCGTCTCGGCCCTGCGGTCCGGAGACCAGGACTACCGGATCAATGGCCTAAAACCTGCCCTCTGGTATCCTCTTGCCGCCGGATCCAAGATCCGGATCATCCTGGAGGACCGGACATCCTCTGCCTTCGCTCCCGTGGACCTTCCCCTTGAGATCGTCTATGAGGATGAGGATATCCTCCTGGTCGACAAGCCGGCCGGAATGCCCTCTCACCCCTCTATGAACCATCAGGAAGATACCCTGGCCAATGCCGTCCTGTACTATTATCAGAAGCAGGGCATCCCCTTCGTCTTTCGGATTGCCAACCGACTCGATATGGACAGCTCCGGTCTGGTCCTGATCTCCAAGAACGCTCTCGCGGCCGCCCGCATCAAACAGATGATTGACCGGCGCCGAATCCACAGGAGCTATCTCTGTATCGTTGAGGGCTCACTCTCCTCCGATCCCGGCCTTCTCTCGCTTGAAGCTGTCCTGCCGCGCTATGACTCCGATCAGAAACTGTGCGGCGGCCGGATCAGTGCCCCCATCGCCCGCAGAGAGGGCTCACTCTTCGAGCGGGAGGTAGACTTCCAAAAGGGACAGACTGCCCTGACCGACTTTCGGATCCTGAGAGAAGGCAGGGCCTACTCCCTGCTTGCAATACAGCTTGGGACCGGCCGGACCCATCAGATCCGGGTCCACATGAACTATCTGGGCCATCCGCTCCCGGCGGACCATCTCTATCATCCCGTCTATGATGTCATCGGTCGCCAGCCCCTCCACTCCGCCGGACTGACTTTTCCCCATCCGATCACCGGTCGCAAGATGTGCTTTGAGAGTGCTCTGCCCTCGGATATGCAGACCCTACTCCGATCATTTGTCTGATTGATAGCCGCATCATTTACCTGACTGGTAGGCGCGAGCCTTGGGCAGCATCGCCTCGCTGATCTCCAGGACCCGGCCTGTCCTCTCGTCAAAATTAGGGAGGCTCGGATAGGCATCGTAGTTCTTCCGATTGGCAAGGATCCGCCGGCGGATGTAGGCATTCGCCTCCCTCTCTCCCCGGACTGCCAGGAAGAAGAGCATGAACTCGAGGAGGGCCTGAGTCCGCGGATGGATGACAAGATGGTCTCTTCCCCGCAGATAATAGGTCCAGGCGGAGTCGTCCCTGTACTTCTCCTTCTGGTAGTTCTTAGAGGCCGCCACCCGATCGACATAGGACTCCACCACATAATTGACGGGCATCTTCATCCCCACCATTCCGGGGCCCTGCGCCTCATCGATCGCGTAATCAATCCAGTACTCAAAGTGGTGCTTGTTTCGTCCCTTGTGATGGAGCCAGGCCAGGGAATAGCCCCGGTCTCTTCTCTCCCCGTCATTCGGGCTTCGAACTCCCGTATAATATCTGGCCCCGACCAGAAATTCCGTCGGAGAGTACTTGGACAGGTCGTGCATCAGGCCCTGACGGTAGAGCCCCAGGGCGAAGCAGCCCCGCATGACCAACATTTTATGATGATGAATCGTGCGAAGGTGACCAAGCCAGTTCCACATTCTTTCCTCCTCAGTCAAATCTACCCAGATAATTATACGAGAGATCGTCTCCCCTGTCATTGGCATCGGAGCTTTTGCCCATGCAGGAATCACCGGTGAGGGGGCTCTCCTGGCATTGAAATCCTCCTGCCCTTCTCCTATAATCTGACTCAATTCAAAGCGATTGATCTGCACAAGATAAGGAGAAGGACATGCTGGAAGAAAATACCCCGGGACAGGTTCCCGCAGAAGAGGATGATGATGTCATGGTCACCATTGAACTGGAGGGCCGGGACCTGGACTGTGAGATCCTGACGATCTTCACGCTCAACGGACAGGACTACATTGTCCTCATGCCGGTCGATGAGTACGGTGATCCCCTTGACGACAGCATGGTCTACATCTACCGCTATCTGGAGAATTCCAATGCTGATCCCTCCATCGACAACATTCAGTCCGATGAGGAATACGAGCGGGTCAGCCGGTATTTCCGCCAGCTGGTGGACCGGGATTATCCCCGGTCATAGGCCCCCGGATCCACCCTCCGAGTCGGAGATAGCCTTGCCTTCCTCCTCCTTCTGCAGTTCTGCCAGAAAGCGAGAGGGGGCAAGTTTTTTGTTGCCCCTATTGAGACAGGAATACAGAAAGACCTCTCTTCTCGCCCTCGTTAGGGCGACATAGAAGATCCGCCTCTCCTCCTCCATCGCCGCCTCGCTCTCGGCCCTTGAAGAGGGGGTCACTCCCTCATTGACGTCCATGATGTAGACCTGGTCGAACTCCAGTCCCTTGGATCCGTGGAAGGTGAAGAGGCCGACCGGGGGGCCCGTTTCCTCCCCCTCACAGGGATTCTCTTTCCAAGACGGCAGTTCCTCCCTGTGTAGTCGCTTCAGATAGGTCTTCAGGGCCTCCTCTCCCCGTCCCCCAATCTCCCTGGCCAATCGCATCAGCATTCCAAGCATCAGCTCAATCTCCTCCCGGTCTCCTGCCTTTCCCCCGTATTCCTCCTCCAGGAAAGACCGATAGCCCACCTTGCCCAGGAGATAGGTCAGGGCGGCATAGGGAGAGGCCCGGGACATGAAGTGTAGATCCCGCTCCAGTTCCAGGATCCCCTTTGCCTGGACGGAAGAGGCGTCAAACTGTCGGCGGAGTCCGGTCCAGTCAAATTCCCCTTCCTCCACACAGGATCTGGGGAGCATTCGGTGCGGGCGGTTCATGATCCGAAGCAGGTCCTCCCTCCTCCGCTCCCCCAGGGCCAGATGTAAGTATGATAGAACATCCCTGGTCAGCCAGTGTCCACAGACCGTCCGATCCTCCTGCCGCATATAAAAGGGGATTCCCTCCGCGCGAAGCGCACGAACCAGCCCATCAGACTGGGCCCGGGTTCGGAAGAGGACGGCCGCCTCTTTCTCCCTCCTCCGAAGAGATCGGGCGATGTGCCTGACCTCCTCGCCCGGATCCGGAAGGCGTCTTATCACAAGTCTTCCTCCCTCAGCCCGGTCTGCCCGGATGCTCTTTTCGTATCGCAGGCGGTTGTGGCGGATCAGCCTCTGGGATGCCTCTACAATCCCCGGGGAGGACCGGTAATTGGTCCGGAGCTTGATGATGGAAGCGTTCGGATAGGGCGACCGGATATGGCGGAGAATCCCGGGATCCGCCCCCCGAAATCCATAGATGGACTGGTCATCATCCCCGACCAGAAAGAGATTCCCATAGCCCTCTGCCAGAATCCTGACCAGGATGAACTGGAGAGGATCCATGTCCTGGGCCTCATCGACCAGGATCATCTGAAATCGGTGCGACCATCTGGCGCGGACCCCAGGGTCCTCTTCAAGGAGAATCCGGGCCTCCGTCAGCATGTCGCTGTAGTCTAAGAGCTTGTCGCGTTGTTTCAATTTCCGGTAGGCCCGGGCAAATGCCATCGAAAGCCCCTCTCTCTCACCTTCCCCCTTCGTCCCCGACGCCGACTCCTGTCCCCATCCGCTTAAGCCTAAGCTTCCGCCCGAAATCCCCTCCGCCTCTCTTAGGAATTCCTCTGCCCTCTTCGGATCCGCCTCCTGACCCATTTGCATAAGAGCCTCCATCGCCAGCAGGATCCTGTCATTCTTGCCGAGAAGACTGTCGGATGCATATCCCCTCTCTTCTCTTAGGATACGAAAGAAGACAGAGTGAAAGGTCCCGAAGACGACCCGCAGACCCTCCTCTCCCGCCATTGCCAGGAAGCGATTCTGCATCTCGGCGGCAGCCTCTCTTGTATAAGTAAGCACGAGAATCCGGTCCGCCGCCACCCTCCCTGTCCGGATCAGGCGAAGGACCCGGTGGGTCAGCACGCTGGTCTTACCTGCGCCGGGACCGGCAATCGCAAGACAGACCCCTTCGAAGAAAGAGACTGCCTCCTCCTGCTCCGGATCAAACATAAGATCACCTCCTATTTTTCATTTGATGTATATCATCCCCTCTCACATGCTTAAATTCGCCGTGAACAGTCAAGGATGGCTCCGCTTCGCGGAAAAGAACCTGGAATGAATGATTATCTGTTGAAATAAAAGAGACGTAAAAAGCACGCCACAAGAAGAGCAAACAAAGACGTCGCAAGAACAAATCAGAAAATAAAATCAGAAAATAAAAAAAGGTTCCGTCTCCCAAAAAGGGGACTGAACCTATTTATAGCATGTTATCTGCCGGCTTTCAAGCCGGAGGCAATTCCTCTTCCTGATCCTGACGGGGTGGGATCCGGCGATCAGCTTAATTTCTCAATGGCCGCCCGGATCCGGGCCAGCGTCTGGTCTTTGCCCAGAATGGACATGAGCTCTGTAGCCCCGCCCGGAGTCATCTGCTTGCCGGACACAGCTGTTCGGAGGGGCCAGAAGACATAGCCGTTCTTATAGCCCTTCTCCCCGGCGAATTCCTTGCAGGCAGAGAAAAGCCCGTCATTGCTGAAATCTTCCCGGGCCTCAAGGATGGGGAGAATTTCCGTCAGTGTCTTGCGTGAATTCTCCGGCGTGGTCTTCATCTTCTTGTGCTCGTACATGCTGATGTCATAGTCGCAGACAGAGTCAAAGAAGTCGACATGGTCCTTGATATCGGGGAAGATCTCGATCCGGGACTGGACCATGGCGGCGATGGCCTTGAGGTCATAGTCCCCCTTGATATAAGTCTTGAGATAGGGAAGGGCCATCCGGTAGAATTCCTCGAAGGGAAGCGCCTTGATGTACTCTCCGTTCATCCACTTTAGCTTGTCGATGTCAAAGACGGCAGGAGACTTGGACAGGCGATGGTAATCGAAGACCTTGACCAGCTCCTGAAGAGAATAGATCTCCCGGTTCTCCTCCGGGCTCCATCCCAGGAGGGCCACATAATTGATGATGGCGTCCGTGAGGAATCCCTGCGCAAGGAGGTCTTCATAGGAGGAATGACCGCTCCTCTTAGACAGCTTCTGATGATCCGTATTGGTGATCAGGGGGCAGTGGATATAGGTGGGGATATCCCAGCCGAAGGCCTCATAGAGACGGTTGTACTTGGGAGAGGAGGACAGGTACTCATTTCCCCTCACGACGTGAGTGATCCCCATCAGATGATCGTCAACCACATTTGCGAAATTATAGGTCGGATACCCATCCGACTTGATCAGGATCATGTCGTCAAGCTCCGCATTGTCAACCGAGATGTGGCCGTAAATCTCATCGTCGAAGGAGGTCTGCCCCTCTCTCGGATTATTCTGGCGGATGACATAGGGTTCCCCGGCATCCAGCTTGGCCTGTATCTGCTCCGGGGTCAGGTGGAGGCAGTGCTTGTCGTATATGGAGATCTCCTTGTCGCCGATCTTGACCTTGAGATTGGCCAGGCGGTCCGGCGTGCAGAAGCAGTAGTAGGCCTCACCCCTGTCAACCAGTTCCCTGGCATATTTTAAATAAATCCCCCGGGCCTGGCGCTCAGACTGTACATATGGGCCCACGCCGCCATCCTTGTCCGGCCCCTCGTCATACACAAGACCCGTCTTCTCCAGGGTCCGATAGATGATGTCGATTGCTCCGTCCACATAGCGCTCCTGGTCCGTGTCCTCAATGCGGAGAATAAAGTCTCCGCCGGCATGCTTGGCCACCAGGTAGGCGTACAGGGCCGTTCGCAAATTTCCCACATGCATACGGCCCGTAGGGCTGGGGGCAAATCTCGTTCTGATCTTACTCATTTCTATTCCATCTCCCATCCGCGATATGATTCCGCTGTCGGATCTGTAAGCTTAGCTGTCATACAGCTCTCTAGTCTAGTAAGCCGATGGAGTCTTGTCAATCGCCAATCCCCCCGGTCCTCTGATCCGGCATCAGATTCAGTTGGCGCTTCTGACATAAGCCTCTTCCAGCCGGTGGACTTCCTCAAGTACCTCTTCTCTGCCGGCCTCTTTCATCCGATTTAAATCTACCCCGTAGCTGACCAAGTCCGTCCCCTCAGCCAGCGCCCGGATGCCGGACGCAAGGCTCTCCAAGATCTCCTCTGCGACGTGATAGCGCTGACTCTGAATCTCCACCATATCCAGGTCTCCCCGCAGATAATAGCTGGAGAACATGGCGCGCAGCGAGGTCTGGCTGGCATTTTTTTGGAAAGCTTTCTCGAAGCACTCTCCCGCCTCCTTGTAGAAGAATAGCCTGCTGTAGGCCGTTCCCATATTGTGGTAGAGGTCCCCGATGATCTTGGGATTTGCGCCGGCCTCTGAGGCATCCGCAAGAAGCGACCGGTAGCCGTCAATCGCCTCCTGGTAACGCCCCGAGGCGAGCAGGCGATCACAGGTCATTTTCCGCCGTTCTCCCGGGCCTTTCCCGGCCAGAACTGCAATTGCATTGACAATTTCATGGACTTCCTGTCTGGAGAGATAGCCGATGGCAAGGAGCAGGGTTCCCACGAAGATCTGGAGCGGAGCCCTGTCCTGAATGAGCCTGCGCAGCTTTACGGCGAGCTCGTGCATATTCGCCTGGCTGTCAATCCAGTGGCAGAGATCCAGGTTCATGAAGCGCCCGTCCAACTCCTGGATGTGTGTTGCGATATAGAAGCTCAGCTCCTCCGGGCTGAAGATGCGGATCCCCTCTCCGGTCAGATAGGGGGACTTGGCCAGGGGGGACCGACATAGAATCAACGCGCTCATCCTGCCACTCCTTCCTCCGGCACAGGTATGCGGTGAGTCCATACCTTACCGCTGGCCGGATAGAGGTCCCCGAAGCCCAGATCGGAAATGATGATCTCGATCTCCCCCTCGTCCGTCGCCTTGGCCCGAATCCGAAGACGGCTGGTCCTTGGCGGGCGCTTGGGCAGATCCGTCAGTCCGATGACATGCAGGCGCGAAGCTCTCTTTATAGGATCCTGCAGCCAGATATCCACTTCCGCCTGATCCCCCAGGATCACTTCACAGGATCCCTCCGCCTCATAGCGGCTCTGCCCGGCCCTAAGAAGGGGATAGTTCGTCTCCCTGCCGCAGTCAAGCAGCTTGAGACAGACATTCAGCTTGAGATCGTCGGAGGAGAGGTAGGCAAAGGGCCAGGGGTCTTCGCCGGAGCAGACCCTGCCGCAGTAACAGGCCCCCTTGGTATAGAGGTTCTTACCCATGAATACTCTTCTTCCCTTGCAGAGTCGGTTCATGGAGATCTTCATCCAATCTCCCTCGAAGCCGGGTCCGATCAGATAAACCGCGGAAATACGGTCTCCCCGGAAGGCCTGCCCAATGATCCGGTCCAAAGAGCCGTCTCTGTCAGCCGCATCCAAGAAAAAATGCTTCTCCTCAATGGTCAGCAGCTGAGGGCGGGTCTTTTGGTCTCTGTGCAGGCGAAGAAACCGCATCCTATCCTCCCGGCAGGAAAAGAGGGCGACATCTCCCGCGTAAATCCCCGCCTCCTGCTGATAGACATAGTGGCAGAAACTCTCCCTGTAATCGATGATCCGGACCAGGTCTCCGGGGTAGCCCATCGCCTCCGCCAGTCTGTGGATCAGACGGACCCGGGGGCCATCGACATGGTCCAGAGTGAAGACCAGTTGCCCCAGAGTCATCTGTCCTGCGGCCCGGGGAGCCAGGGCCAGCAGATGCTCGACAAAGAGCTTGAGCAGGTCAAAGGGGTCTGCGGGCTTTCCCTCCAGATAGACATTGTCCCCTGACAGGGCTTTCGAGAGAAGCTGATCCACCAGGTCCGCCTCCTGCAGGTCGGCCGCCCGGACCGCATGATCTCCGTAGAGCCAGCTGTCCTCTTTCTTCAAGCGGGCAATGCAGGTCGGGATCTGATAGATGCCGCTTCCCAGGACCGGGCTCATGGTCTTGGGCTCGGCATGCATAGAATCCAGATAGGAAACCATGGTGAAGGAGTCGCTCAGATCGACGCCGTAGTAAATCCGCTTATCTCTCATCCGTCCTCCCTCCTAGACCAGGGGAAAAAGCCTGGAGGCGATATTCTCCTGCATCCGGTAGTCCATCATTTTTGCTATCCCCCCCCCCAAGTCATCCGCAGCAAGCAGGCCTTCGATTCGGTTGAGTCGGGCATACGCCGCCTGCTCGTCAAGCTGCGTCTTGACCTCTCTTACAATCCTGCCTCTGATCGCTCGCTCCTCTCCCTCCGGGTCATCCCAGATCAGATAGTCCACCGTCTGCCCCGCAAAGAGAACCAGCTGCTTGCTGTAAATGCCGGGATAGACCTCCCGCATCAGCTCCTCACGATAGGAACCGTCCGAGACCGCATAGCGGATATGGACCGCTTGCCGGGGCTTGGACCGGTGCTCAATCAAGGTCTTGTCGTAGAGCTGATACTTCATCAGAAGGCTGTGATCCACTTCCAACATAAAAGAGAAGCGGATGCGCTGCCCCAGGGCCTGCCCGATCAGTCGGTCCAGGAGAGAAAACTCCGGATTGGAGAGCTGGTCCGAATCAGACAGTCTCTTCAAGAGAGCCAGCATACAGGACCGGGAGGGGGTCCTCCTCTTTGTGTAAATATCATAGATGTAGAAGAACACATGGTCCGGGACGCACGCCTTCTTGGCATCCGTATTCAGCAGATAGCGGTTGGCGAAGAAATTCAGGTAGGCCTCCGTGATCTTGCTGTTGGACCTCTGCCTGCGATAGTCATCGTAGACCTTGGGGAGGTCCGGTTGAATATCCTCGGCATAGAGAGACTGGACCAGGATCCGCTCTGCCAGGGGGAAGCGGTCCATCTTGGCCTCGCTGGCGATTTGCCAGAGCGCCATCATGCGATCTGTACTTCCGACAAATCCCCTCAGCATATAGGCGAGAAGTTCCTCCTCCCAGGATTCGGCGGATTCACCCTCCCTGACCCGGTCCAGGAGAAAGCCGCAGAAGCTCAGACCAAAATCCCGGCTGTCATCACTGTTCTCCTCCCGGCTCATGGCTAAGAGGAGGGTGGCAAGATCCTCTGTCTCAAGACCGCACATGAGGTAATTCCGAAGAGCCAGGCGGGCCCTGTGATACTGTCCCCCGCGGATCCAGGCGGCTGTGATCTCTTCCCGGAGGGCAAGGTCTGCCTCCGAGAGATCGGACAGCCTGCAGAAATAGTCCTCTGCCGCCCCCCTTAAGTCGGCCGAACCCGCCCCCTCCCGCAGCTTCTCATAATAGGGGAACCAGAAGTCCTCGCGGACCTTGTAGGAAGAGATCAGAACCAATAGCTGCCGCCTATCGGGAGACATTCCGGGGTAGAGGAAGAGGCCGTGCAGGATATAGGGAAGGCTGTCCGGGGCCAGGGGAGCCAGTCTCTCATAGAGGCGGTCGATATCAAGAAGGGGTTCCGCGCCGAAGAGGGTCTCTCCTGCTGTAATCGCCCCCTTCTCATCCTCCAAGACGAGAAGCTGATCTCCTCCGTAGAGGGGCAGATAGGCCGCCTGACCCGATACAGATGCCATGACCGGGTCTGCCATGGCCCGGTGATAGACCAGGATCCTCCTGGCCCCCTCCGCCGTGCAGAGAATCTTGTGGGTGAAGAGCAGGGGGGCCATGGCCCTGGCCACGGTCTCCGATGGTCTGATCCGATCCAGATAGTCGCTGTAGACAATCGCGATGTTGTCATCGATCCGCCCCTCAATCATCATCTGCTCGGCAAAGCGGTTCAGCTGATTTTCATACGCCTCGTAGATCTTGGGACAGGTGTCCTTGAATGAGATGATGTTGGCGTAGAGCAGGGCCTGTTTCTCTATGGGAAGCCGGTTCTTCAGGAGAAAATACCGGGCGGCCAGAGGGGGAATGGGATGGACGGAGTCCTGAGGCAGGGCCTTGAGGTAGGCCTCGTAGAGACCTGTGACATTGATCTCCTCACGGATCGCCCGTTCATACCGGATCAGCGCGCCCGGAGACTCCTGCCTTCCCAGAAGCAGATAGGCGACAAGGGCAGACAGGTTCTCTTTAGCGGGATAGGCGTCGACCGCCTCCATGAAGATCCTGGCCCAGGCCGGTTTATAGGATTTGGCTGTCGCAAGAATCTTGACCAGCCGATCGACCAGGGCAGACGAAAAGGCCCTCCGGCTCCTGACCCAGGCAAAGAAGCGGAGTGCGAAGTCATCCGCCTCGGTCAGCAGGTAGGGTTCCTCCCGCAGCAGATCATAGGCCTCCAGATAGAGGAGGGGCGAGTGAAAATGCTCCGACTCCTCACAAATCGAGGCGAACTTTAGGGCCCGGTCCTCCCGGCCCGCATGGACCAGACAAGAGAAGAGGTCGGCCCGGTCTCTGTGGCGCCGGAAGATAATATTGATCTGGCGGATCAGTTCCCTCCGATTCGCCTCATCAGAAGAGAGGGTGGCGTAGAGATAGAGAAGAAGGCCCCAGTCCGGACTGTTCTTGTCGCTGATCTCCTCTTTCAGGCGTCCGATCAGGTCCAGAGCCTCCTCTGTCTGCCCGTTTTTCATCAGGGCCATGGTCTCAAGTAGCTGCCAGAAGACCTCTCGGTCTTGAGCCAGACAGCGCAGGTCCTCTAAATCTCTTAACCAGCGATGGCACCACTCGGGCCGGCTCATACGGCCCAACCGGTAGGATTCATAATCCCGCATCACACGCACGATCAGAGTTCTCTCATTCTGCCGAATTCCGGGAATGGAGGAGGGGAAACTGTCCCTGCAGGCCTGGATCAGGACCCGGTGCACCAGGCCGTTTGTCTCGATCTGTATGCTGCCGAAATTCACTCCGGCCCGGAGCCTGTCTGCCCGAAGAAGATAAGGGATATCTGCCGCCTGTCCCAGGAATTCGTCGGAGGAGATCTTCTTTCTATTGAGACGGATGAAATCTCCCTCACTTCTCAGGCGGATCTCTCCGTAGCCCCAGCCCTTCTTTAGAAGCTGAATCCGGTCCTCCTGATCCTCTCTCAGATAGGAGTACTTGCGGGTCTCGTCCGGCAGACCGAAGATCAGAGGCTCCTTTAACCTGGCATCAACAAGGAAGTGCTCCAGATTGACGCCTGAGAGGATCCCCCTCCGATAGGCTCTGTAGAGAAGCTCTATCTTCTGATCTTGTCCCTTGATCCAGCGGGCAAAGGCATCGGAGAAGAAGAGAGACAGAGCCTCCTGCCAGTGGTCCCTGGCCAGAAGGGCAAACTGGCGGATCTCCCGAATCTCTCCGATCGAGGACCGGAACCCGGCCCTCTGGTAGCTAATCTCATAGGGGACCTTGAGGCAGGCCCGGTTGACCACGATTGTCATCTGCCCCCGCAGGCAATCGCCCGCCCGGGCTCCGGGAAGTCGGACCTCATAGGAAATCGTATTCTCAAGTCCCTCAAATTGAGCCGTCCTGCAGACCACATAGGGGTTGGAAGAGTAGACAATCCCCCTGAGGGGGACCCCGTTCTTAGAGGCGACGGTAAAAGAGCCGCTGATTTTACTTGCCTCAGCGGCCTCAATTTCGATCCTGTCCGGTTTTACCAAAAGCTCCGGAGCCTGGGTATCAAATTCATCATCGGCCAGAGCCCAAATCCTCTTACGCACCTGCTTCTATCCCTATTCTCGTCGCTTGAACGCCTCTTATGCATCAGCTAAAATTATAGCTAAATGAGGAGCCTGCCGCAAGGCGGCGGCCAGTTTCTAAGGAGTCGGATCATGAGTCAAATACAGCATAAGGATCATTTTCACGGAAGCGATCTGGAGAAAATCGAAGAGATCTATGGGATCCGGAAGGAGGAGATCCTCTCCTTCTCCGCCAATGTCAATCCCCTCGGGATCTCTCCCAAGCTGCGCCTGGGATTGACAGAGCAGATTGACGCCATCAGCTCCTATCCCGATCGCAGGTACACAGCTCTCCGCCGCTGCATTGGGCAATATCTGGCCTGTGACATGGATCAGATCATAGTTGGGAACGGGTCCACGGAACTGATCTCTCTCTTCATCGACTTCATTCATCCCAGGAAGGCTCTGATCCTGGGACCTACCTACTCCGAATATGAGCGATCTGTCGCCCTGAGCGGGGGCAGGAGCCACTACTATCCTCTCAGGGCGGAGGAGGACTTCCTTCTCCACACTAAGGACTTCTGCTCCAGACTGGCAGAGGGCTATCAGCTGCTCATTCTCTGCAATCCGAACAATCCCACATCCAGTCTGATTCCCAGGGACCAGATGCGTCAGATCTTAGATACCTGCAAGATGCTCGGCATCTACGTCATTGTGGATGAGACCTATATCGAATTCGTCTCTGATGTCGAAGCTTCCACTTCCGTCCCCCTGACCAGGGACTACAACAACGTCATTGTCCTCCGCGGCACGTCCAAGTTCTTCGCGGCTCCAGGCTTGCGGCTTGGCTATGCCGTTCTGGGAAACGCCGATATGATCGCTGCGGTTCAGAGAGTCAAGAACCCCTGGATGATCAACTCCCTGGCGGATGTCGCCGGTCAGCTTATGTTCACGGACGAGGATTACAAGAGGAAGACCAGAGATCTCATCCTCTCTGAGCGCAAGCGCCTCTACCCGCTCTTTAGGGCCTCTGACCGCTTCTACCCCTTCCTTCCCAATGCCAACTTCATCCTGCTTCGCATTGAAGATCCGTCTCTTAAGGCGGGGGACCTCTTTGACCGGTGCATCCGACAGAAGATGATGATCCGGGATTGTTCCAGCTTTCCCTTCCTCTCCGACCGCTATATCCGCTTCTGCTTCATGAGAAAAGAAGACAATCAGCGCCTGGCAGACCTCCTCCTGTCCTGAGACTTCTCTGTCCCCCTTCCGCTTTCCCGCGGCATCTCCCGGCAGGTGTCTTCTGCCTTAGTCTCGACGGGTGCTTCGGATCAGGCGGAAGACCTGCTCCACTGTGGCGGCCATATTCTCGCGGGCATTCTCTTCATCCATGGCCTCATCCAGCGTGCAGACCTTTCGCAGAATGGGAAAGAAGGCGTCTATCCCGTGCGCATTGCAGGCAGTGGCATCTTCCGTCACACAGCCGCTGAAGGCAATGACCTGCTTTCCGTATTCCTTGGCAATATGAGCCACCCCGATCGGGGCCTTGCCCATAACGGTCTGTCCATCCAGCCGGCCCTCACCCGTGATCACAAGGTCAGCGTCTCTAATATAAGAGGCAAGCCCGGTCTCCTCCAGGATGATTCGGACGCCGGACTCCAGTACGGCATTGGTATAGGAGAGGAAGGCAAAGCCCAGGCCCCCGGCGGCACCTGTGCCCGGCGCCCTGCTGTCGGCTCTCGGATACTTCTTACAGGTCAGCTCTGCATAGCAGTCCAGCCAGCGGTCCATCTTCGCGATCACTGAAGGGCTCGCCCCCTTCTGGGGTCCGAAGACAGCACTGCAGCCCTCCGGGCCGCAGAGAGGGTTTGTCACATCACAGGCCACCTTAAAGCTGCAGTCCGCAAGCTCCGGCAGGACCTCCTTGTCACAGATCCGGTCAATGAGGGCCAGTCCCCGGGCCCCGCGGGGGACCTGCCTGCCCTCTCGGTCCAGAAATCCATAGCCCAGAGCCTGCAGCATACCGACACCCCCGTCATTGGTCGCGCTGCCGCCGATCCCCACAATGAAGTTGCGGCAGCCCTTTGCAATGGCGTCGGCGATCATCTGACCAACCCCGTAAGTGCTTGTCTCTAGGGGATTTCTCTCCTCCTCGGCGACCAGGGTAATCCCGGCGGCGGCAGACATCTCGATGATGGCCGTCTGCGTCTTATCAACAATCCCGTAAGAAGCGACAAGGGGCTTCCCCAGGGGTCCTGTGACAGAGATTCTCTCAATCCGCCCCTGCATGCCCAGGGCCAGAGCCTCTACTGTGCCCTCTCCGCCATCAGCCAGCGGGCGGACCGCAACCTCTGCGTCCTCGTAGACCCTGTGAATCCCCTCAGAAATGGCTGCTCCCGCCTCCATAGAGGACAGGCTGCCCTTTAATGAATCAATCGCTACAACAACTCGCATGTCTCATCCCCCCCGGAAGATCCTAAAGTGCACCCGCGTCAGCGCTCAAAGGCAAAATAGACGAGGATGGCATCATCCGCCTTGTGCACATAGACGCCCGCATCCTCTCCTCCTTCTCTTCCGAGAGGGGCTATATCATAGCGGCCGTATTCATGGCCCTCCTTCTGCTTCTTCTGGTGGAGGGCCGCATCGCCGAAATCCCTCTTCTGAAAGCAACGAACCGCCCCGATCAGGCTCTGCTCGCAGGGCTCGCCCAGGAAGACCTGCCGGATCCCCCTGGAGAGGTAGACCGACTCCCCGTTGATATTTCCGTACTCGTTCATCCCGGCTCCCTTGCCCTTCAATTTCTCCCGCAACTCAGAAAAATCGCTCATGTCCTTCTCCTCTCTCGCCGCAGGGTCCGGATCGGTCCCTGTCCTGATGCTTTCATTCTACTCTATTTCTGATCAGAGTACATTCCTTTCGCGCCTGCTGACGAGGATTGAGGCCATCTCATGCTCATCCCCCTCCACGGAAATAATATTCATGGGAGACAGGCGGGAATAGATGCCGGCCAGCTTCCCCCCGTAGAGATAGATTCCCGTCATATTGGCAAAGGAGTGTATATAGGGGCTCTTCTGTCCCAGGGCCTGCTCCTGGTAGTCGTTGCCGCAATAGGAGGTCTCGGAGTAATCCGCATTGAGGGTCCGATAGGGCTCAATGTACTCCTGGATGATATAGCCCTTGCCGCAGCAATCATCCAGGGTCCGGTCCCAGTCCTCCTCTTTCATATCTCCGCTGTAGAAGACCCCCTCGGCCCCATAGGAGTCCTCCGGCTTGATGATCCATTCCTTATAGCGGTGACGGATATCCTCCCGATTAGCATGGATGGGACCAAGGACCGCTGTAAAGGGGACATGGCGCTCGATGAAGCGGTTCTCCTCCGGGGATAGAAAGGACCTGGTCTCTTCCAGATGCAGGACGCGAAAGAGAATCTTGTCGTGGATGATCTGGGTCACGAAGTCTCCCAGCAGACTGACCTTCCTGTCTTTGACCGCTGCCAGGAAGTCTCCCACCTCTCCCATGTGCTCCATGATATCTGATGTCACGGCCCTTCGGTAAATGGCATCGACTCGCATCCCCTCTTTTGTGTAGAGGAAGGTCCCGTCATAGACCAGGTCCCGGATCTCCGCAATCTGCGCCCGGCAGCCCGCCCGGCGGAAGGCCTGAGCGAAGCGGTCAAATTCGCTCAGACTGATGGCGTTCTCCAGGAAATCGACGACGGCGACATTGGGGAGATCCCCCTTCTCTGCGCTTCTTCCCTCGGGCAACTGCTGAAGGCGGTCAGTGAGATTTGGATCAGAGGCGCAGATCGAGAGGAAGGTCTTCACCCAGGAGTCAATGAGCTCAAAGCCCTCTATCTCATATGTCTCTTCTAAGTCCCTGTAGATCCGGCTTCGGCTGAGCAAATCGTTCATGACCCTGTTTTCGTTCATCGCGGAGGCCCCGTCCGCGTTGAACTCGCAGAAGGCAAAGTCCCCGCTCTTCTCATTCCAGAAGATATCCAGGCGGCAGAGGGGGAGGAGGCAGTCATAGGATGGCAGGTTGAGGATCATCTCCTCAAGCTCCGGGGCGAATCCGAAGAGCTTCCTGTAGGCGGGACAGTCGATATAGCGCCGCATAACCTTGATCAGGATCTCCCACATCTTCTCACCCGCGGACCGGACCAGGGCCAGGCCCTCCGGGGTGAACGCCTTGGGCAGGTAGAGCATCTTGACCGGATTGCCGTGATAGGACAGCTCCGACTCTTTTATGGCCTCATTCTCAGCGATCCCCGACGCGTCATGCCCCTCGGGGTCAGAGTAGTATGCCTCCAAGAGTTCTCTTTGTAATGTGTACTTCATCTCGCCTCCCTGAGATCTTCTCTATATACCATCTCCTATGCTAGGACATATAACCCGCCGAATGCAACGTGTTCTCCGTCTCAGGGGAGGGCAAATCCGAAGACCAGATAGGTGATAAAGGCCAGGCCGCTTGCGATCACGACATAGGGAAACTGAGTCAGGGCGTGATCCATATTCTCGATTCCGGAGACCTGGGACGACAGGAGGGTGGCATCGGCATAGAAGCAGGCATGACTCCCGAAAGCCCCTCCCGAGATGACCGCCGCCATCACTAAGATGACATTGGCGCCGACGGCAGCCCCCATCGGCATGATCACCGGGATAGCGACGGCAGACATTCCCCAGTTGGACCCGGTTGTGAAGGTGAGGACCGCCACCAGGAAGAAGGCCACAGCGGGGAATATCTGGGGCGTCAGACCCGACGAGATCAAGCCCACCAGATACTCGGTCAGGCCGAGCCCGGCCAAGCCCTTCTGAAGGGTAAAGGCCACAAGAAGCATCGAGAGGACCGGCAGCATATCGGCAAAGCCCCTGATACAGACGGCCGTAAAATCAGCCACGGTCAGAATTCCCCTGGGCACATAGAGGAGGAAGCAGAGGCCGATGCAGATGATAACTGCCAGAAAGACATCCCCGCTGATGACGGAGATGAGGATCAGGCTGATGATGGGGATCAGAAAGTCCGGGATCTTACCCTTACTCTCCTCTTCCACATCCAGAATATTATATCTGGCCGAATCACTCCCGTAAGTCACACCGGTCTTCTCGGTTCTCTCATAGACCCGCCGCATGGGTCCAAGAGCCGGGATGATCCCCATACAGAGCAGGAAGACCAGGAGGAGGGCATAGATGGGATAAAAGAGAAAGGGAATGGCATGGACATAGGCCTCCATGGCCCCCATGCCCAGGGCTCGGACCGATGCCTCCCCGGCGAAGAGGCCGGAGAAGAAAACCGCCCAAGTTGAAAAGGGAAGGAGGACACAGACGGGAGCCCCGGTCGAATCCAGAACATAGGCCAGCATCTCTCTCGGGATCTTGTGCTTGTCATAGAGCTTCTTCATGCAGATGCCCACCGTCATGACGTTGAGATAGTCGTCCACAAAGATCAGGATCCCAAGGAAAAAGGAGGCGAGCTTGGTCCGCCTGGGATTGGAGCAGAGGCGGTCCGCAATCTTGGCGAAGCCGCGGCTTCCGCCGGAGGCTTCCAGGAGGGCGATCACGCAGCCGAAGAAGCCGCAGAGGAGGAAGATCCAGACATGGTCACTCAGGCTCTTCTGCAGGGCCTTGATCCACTCTGTCAGAAAGGCCGACCGATCAAGGGCGACAAAGGACAAGAGAGAGCCCGCTGTCAGGGCCTCAAGACTTCGTTTGGTCTTGAAGGCTACGACAATGATAAGGGTCACAATTAGAACAGAAAGGAGTCCATTGGACATCTTGATTCACCCCATACAATCGAGTAAAAAGTCCGGGCGCCTGTCTGCGCCCGGCATGAAATACAGATTAAACCCCGAGGGCTCTGGTCGCCCGGATGAGCCAGTCCAGCTCCTCCCCCTCCAGGAAGGGACTGATCTTCTCTCGAACCATACCGTGATAGCGGTTCAACTTATCGATATCGGACGGATCCATTTGTTCCGGCCGAAGACCTTCCAGGTCAATCGGCACATAGGTCAGCGGCTCGAAGGCCAGAAATCTCCCATAGCCATTGACCTCGTCCTCCACACAGAGGCCGATGGACTCGGTCCGGATCCCATACCGTCCCTCCAGATAGATCCCGGGCTCAATGGAGCTGATCATTCCCGGGACAAAGGGGGTCCGGTCCTCCGGAGAGCGGTCGATCCAGCGAATCACCTGGGGGCCCTCGTGGACGTTCAGCATATAGCCGATTCCGTGTCCGGTCCCGTGATTGTAATTCTTTCCTCTCTCCCAGAAGACCTCTCTTGCGATAGCATCCAGGGTCATGCCGGAGCAGCCATCCATAAAGCGGGCAAAGAGAAGACGGAGGTTGGAGACCGCAACCATGGTAAAGTCCTCTTTCATCTCCTCGGTCAGCTCTCCCAGACAGATCGTCCTGGTCACATCGGTGGTCCCGCCCAGATACTGGCCGCCGGAATCCACCAGAAGAAAGCCTCTTGGCTCAATCTCGGCACAGGCATCCTCACGCGCGGAATAATGGGCCATGGCCGCATTGGCCATATAGGCGGAGATGGTCTCAAAGGAGAGGTCCAGGAATCCGGGGATCCGGGTCCGGAGCCCGTCCAGGTATCGGGCCGCCGAGTACTCGGTCAGTGTCCCATCACCTGCATGTCGCTTGACGTAGCAGATAAAGCGGCAGACCGCCACTGAATCCATCAAATAGGTCCTGCGCACATGATCCGTCTCCACCGGATTCTTGATGGCCTTGCGCAGGTCGGTCGGATTGGGGGCGAAGATCAGATTGTCGGTTCCGAGGCAGGAGGCGGCCATATGGACCATGGCATCGGAAGAAGACCTGGGATCCAGCATGAGTCTTACGACTTCCTCGTCTCCAAAAGCCATGGATGCCGCATTCTCAGCCGCCTGCTGGCGGAGTCTTGCTTCAAGAAAAGACAAGGCCCTGTCATAGTCCTCCAGGGCAATCTTATGCTCTGTCGCATAGAGGCGAACCTCTTCTGTGAGCTCGCTCTCCCGAATAAAGAGAGAGAGCTCACAGTCCGTGATCCACAGATAGGACAGGGCTACCGGATTGCAGGCAATGTCTCCTCCGCGAATGTTGAGAAGCCACATGATGTCATCGAGCTTGGAGATGATCAGCTGCCTTGCGCCCTTTAAGGCCATGTCTGCCCTGACTGCCGCGAGCTTGGACGAGAGGTCCTCTCCGGCCAGATCCCGCTCGAGAACCCAGACCGGATGAGAGGCTCTCTCGGGCCGGTCCTCCCAGAGGAGGTCCTGGGGCGCGAAGTCACTCCTAATCCTTGCCCCGTGCATTCGGGCCAGCTTGCGATAGGCCCTTCCCTCCGCATAAGAGAAGGTCCTGCCGTCATAGGCCAGGCAGTCGCCCTCCTTCAGCTCGGAATCCAGGTACTCGTTGAGGCTTGCAACGCCCGGCTCACCGCTCCTCATGAGCTTGTATTCGGTTCCCGCGAGTTCTCCTGCCGCAGAGATGAAATAGCGGCCGTCCGTCCAGAGAAGGGCCTCGGTCTGACCAATCAATATGCGGACATTGTCGGAAGAACAGCCCGACAGCCAGAGGCTTGTCTTGTCGTAGTCCCCCACATACTCGGAGGCATGCGCGTCAGAGGATGAGACCAGATAATAGCTGACCTTCTCCTCCTCCATATAGGCCCGAACCCGACTCAGAATATCAGCAATCAATGCTCCGTCCTCTCTCTTTTTCTGACAATACGCCTACTCGGCTTCGATCTCCTTAATGATGAACTCATTGCCTCGGACAAGCCAGGTCTGATCCGACCCGCAGTGGGGGCAGGTCTTGCCGTGCGCAACTGTCGGATAGTCCCTCTTACAGCCGTCACAGTGGCTGACTGCCGGGATGGTCTCAATCTTCATCCTGGCGCCGCGCAGGAGATCTCTTTTGTCTGCGGCCCAGCGCCAGCAGTCCAGGAGATAGTCCGGGATCACCGTGGACACCTCGCCCAACTGCAGGGTGACCGAGCTGATCTTCCTGAGCTCATGTCCCTCGGCAAGCTCTGTCAGCTGGTCGATGATGTGAAAAACAACGCCCAGTTCATGCATTTATTTCTTCTTTCCAAACTTGATGTGAAGCGCCTGCTTGGCCGCATAGGGGAGGATGTACTTGAGCTTGTCCTCTGCCATGTGCATGTCGGAGCACTCCGGCCGGTCCCTGTGGATTGTGATGGCGTCGAATTCACACTTGGTCGTGCAGATGCCGCAGCCGACACAGCGGTTGGGATCGACAATGCTTGCCCCGCAGGAGAGACAGCGGGCTGTCTCCACCTTGACCTCTTCTTCTGTGAAGGTCAGCTTCTGCTCCCGGAAAGACTTCTTCCATTCGACGCCGCTTGCGTCTCTTCCCTCTCTTAAGCCCGGCTCCTGCCTGCCCGCATGGTCGTAATCGATCAGGCGGATGTCATCCTTGTCCAGCATCTGGAATTCCCAGCGGTTTCTTCCGATGGTGAGTGTGGAGTGAGGCTGAACGAAGCGGTGGAGAGAGGTTGCCGCCTTCTTGCCCGCCGCGATCGCGTCAATGGCGAAGCTAGGTCCGGTGTAGACATCGCCTCCCACGAAGATATCGGGCTGGCTTGTCTGATAGGTGACCGGATCGGCGAGAGGGCCCTGTCCCCTGCCCAGCTCGACCTGAGAACCCGCCAGAAGATCTCCCCAGAGAATGGACTGGCCGACCGACAGGAAGAGATGGCGGCAGGGAAGGGTCATGGTGTCATTCTCATCGTACTTAGGCGCGAAACGATGGTCTTCGTCGAAGACAGAGATGCATCTCTTGAAGACCACCCCGCTGACATGGCCGTCCTCAAGCAGGATCTCCTTGGGGCCCCAGCCGGGATGAATCCGGATCTCCTCCTCCTCGGCCTCAGCGATCTCCTCCGCAGAAGCCGGCATAATATCTCTCGTCTCGAGGCAGCAGATGGAGACCTTTACGTCCCCGCAGCGGCCGGCGGACCGGGCCACGTCAATGGCCACATTGCCTCCACCGATCACCAGGACATCCCCCTTCAGATCGAAGGCCTTCTTGTCTCCGACCTCCCGCAGGAAGTCAACTGCCGTCATAATTCCCTCAGCGTCCTCGTGGTCCAGGCCAAGTCCTCTTCCTCCCTGGCAACCGATCGCCAGATAGAAGGCCTTGTAGCCCTGATCTCTTAAGTCGTCCAAGCTGATGTCCGCTCCGACCTCGACGCCGTACTGAATCTCAACCCCCATGGCCTTGATAATATCCACCTCGGCCATGATCACATCCTTCTCCAACTTATAGGATGGGATCCCATAGGTCAACATTCCGCCGGGTCTCTCATTCTTCTCAAAAATGGTCGGCTTATAGCCCATCTGCGCCAGATAGAAGGCACAGGAGAGGCCGGCTGGGCCCGCTCCTACAATGGCGATCTTCTCGTCAAAATAACCCTTGGTCGCGGGGACCACCTTGTCCGGAATATAGCGGGTCTCCTCATGCAGGTCTAAGTCGGCCAGGAACTTCTTGACCTCGTCAATTGCGACGGGATCATCCACCTTGCCCCTGGTACAGGCGCTCTCACACTTGCGGTTGCAGATTCTCCCGCAGATCGCCGGCAGGGGATTGTTCTTCTTGATCAGAGCCAGGGCCTCCCTGTAGCGTCCCTGGGCCGCCATCTTCAGATAGCCCTGAACGGCGATGTGGGCGGGACAGGCGGCCTTGCAGGGGGCCGTGCCGGATTCATGCGTGTTAATCCGATTATCATCCCTGTAGTTCTCATTCCACATCTCCTTGCCCCATTTGCGCTCCGAGGGCAGGACCTGTCTTGGATATTCCGGCTCGGACCCGTCTGCCTTACAGAGCTTCTGTCCCAGCTTGAGGGCTCCTGCCGGGCAGTACTCGACACAGCGTCCGCAGGCCACGCATTTCTCCTTGTCAACGTGGGCCACATAGGCAGACCTGGACATATTGGGCGTGTTGAAGAGCTGGGAGGTCCGCAGGGCATAGCAGACATTCACATTGCAGTTGCAGATGGCGAAGATCTTGTCCTTGCCGTCAATGTTGGTGATCTGGTGAACGAAGCCGTTGTCCTCTCCCTTCCGGAAGATCTCCAGGGCCTCTTCTTTTGTAATATAGCGGCCGCCCTTATTGGTCTCCACCACATAGTCCGCCATATCGCCGACCGCGATGCACCAGTCCGCAGGATCGTCGGCACAGCCCTCGTCAAAGGTCCTCCTGGACATGCGGCAGGAACAGGGGGAAGCGGCATACTTTCCCTCATACTTGTCCAGCCAGTGGCTGATGTGCTCAATGGAGATGGAGTGGTCCTCCATGGAAATCGCCTTCTCTACCGGAATGACATGCATCCCGATGCCGGCTCCTCCGGGAGGAACCATGGGGGTCACCTTCTCCAGGGGGAGGAAGGTCATCCGCTCGAAGAAGCGGCCCAGCTCCGGATGCTCCTCCAGCAGGTCGGCATTCATATTGGTGAACTCACCCACGCCGGGCACGAACATCGGAAGCTGCCAGCGCTTCTCGTGATCCGGATTCTTCCCGTCCAGATTCTCCCAGTGGTACTCAAGAAGGCCCGTGTAAGACATGTGGTCCAGGCAGTCCTCCAGGGTCTTGTCGTCGAGCCCGATCAGGTCCTTGATCTGGGCGAAGGTCTTGGGCTTACGCAGGCCCATCTTCAGGGCAATCTCCGCCTCCTGGTCCGTCGTTATCGCGGCCAGGGCCCAGTACTCCGGGTCTTCCTTGCTAATCTTGGCCAGGCCCAGGTGCTGGGGGACCCGGTCCGTAATCATCTTGGCCAGCTTGACAATGGGTTCTCGGAGCGGTCCATCATCCTGAATGTAATCCGGTCGGTTCAATGACATAAAAACCCCTTTCATAAGCGAAAAGAATCTGTAGACTTGCGCATACTTTAGAACAAGCCTGCAGACCTTTTCTGTAACTCCATTTCTGTAACTTAACTGCCGGAACTTTCTTCCTGTCTTAAATCAGCGCATGACGCCATTCGTTCGCCGACAACCGCATATCTCCCATCCGTATCCGGCTTCCGCTATGAACTTATGTCTCTCATGCGCCACCACCCCCGCGGACCTTATTCGGCGCGGGCAAGGGCCTCCTCGAAGTCTCTCGTTCCCTTCCAGATCTCGCCCCGATAGGGATTCACCCCTGTCTTCCTGGATCTCTTGATGATCGCCAGAAAAAAGGCCAGGTTGACCAGGATGGAGAGTACTGCCACAAAGCCTCCGACCTGGGGTGCCGCTGCGGTCGGATGAACACCGGTCTTCATGAAACCGTCCGCATAGAGGACCGGCAGAACCGAGAAGACGGATGCATCCTGGAAGGTCGGGAAGACCTGCGCGAACATGCACCAGGTGGCCAGGGTGTTCGCCCGGTTCTGGATCCAACCGCCCTTGTTCCAGAAGACGGCAGCAAGAGTAGGCGCCAGAAGAAGGGCAACGCCGCAGTACCAAGAGTGGGTGGGCAGGTTCAAGTAGGTGTACTCAAAATTCCAGACATCATAGGCGAGAATATAGGCCCAGGTCATATCCGGCCAGAGCATGTCATCCTTCTTCTTGGAGGAGTAGATACCCCACCAGCCGGTCATGCAGAAGATATTAATCAGACCGGCGATCCCGTTTGCCCAGTTCCACCAGCCCCCGTAGAGCCAGACGCCCTCAGAGGACAGCCACCATCTGCTTCCGGTCTCTGCCAGCGCCATGGAACCGCGAATCGCGGACTCGAAGTCACTTCCAACTGCAATCAGGATATTGATTGCGACAATCAAAAAGGGGAAGACCTTGAACCACTGAGTCTTTCCGATCCCCTTCCTGTACTTCAGAAGCATGAAGCCGATGCAGCCGGCAGAGGCCGCATAGAGCTTGGCATAGTGGAACCAGGAATTCATGTGGATATAGGTCGGGTTATTCAGGGCCCATTCCGCTCCCCGGGCAGCTCCGACATAAATAGCGATAAAGTAGACGGTAAGACCGGCCAGGAGTCCGACAAAAATCCCATAGCCGCCGATCTTGGACCTGCGCTCGATCTCATTGAAGAGAATCAGGCCTCCGAAGACCAGAATCCATCCCAATACCTGATAGAGAGACAACTCTCCATAAAGCTGAAAAAACATTTCACTTCCCCTTTCCGTGTGAATCAAGTACTGAATCCGCCTGTTACTGCGGATCTTCATAATGAATCATTATATTAAAAAAAGATTTTTTTCACAGCCATTAGGTGCGGATATTGTTAAGTTCTTGGCAGAGAAACTTTGATCCCGCGCAATCGTTTCCACGCAATTGCCTTTTGTTGGGGATTTTCGCGGCTTATTTCATCCATCTGTTTCTGTGTAGAAAATTCCGGGCAGAACTTGTGCAATTTGCATAAGCCCATGTCTCTTTGCCCTGCGGAACATCTCACAAGGGACAGGGGCCTGCCCGCGGATTCCGGACTTTCACCGGTTAGAAACGTGCGCCGCCGGGCGCACCCAAAAAACCGGCCGCCCACTTCCGCCTGCCCCCCTTCAGGGGACAGGCCGGATGTCGACAGCCGGTTCCTGTTAAATCAGATCTGATGATCAGATTCGACTCTTATTTTTTACTAAGGCTCACTGATCAGACTTTTTCTTCTTTGCAACAATAAGCAGAGAGAGCGCTACTACGCCAAGCGCAATTCCCGCGTAAAGGGGAAGCTGGCTCTGATCACCGGTCTTGGGAGCAGTGGGCTTCACGCTGGGCTTATCAGGCTTCACGATCGGCTTATCAGGAGTTACGATCGGCTTTTCTGGTTCGGGAGCCACCGTCTCCTTGTACTTAACCGTCAAGGTGATGTTCTGGCTGGTGAGATTGGTGAAATCCTGACCGCCGTCCATCTGCTTGGCATTCCAGGTATAGCTGAAACGAATTACCTTGCCGGAGAGCAGATTGGTTGCCTTGGCCTTGAAGTTGCCGGTTACCGTTCCCTTGATCGTGTAATTGGTGTCAGCCTTGGCGGTGTCCTTGAACTTCACGCCATTGACAACGACATCCAGCTGGTCTTCAACGCCCTCAACCGCTTCCTTGATATCCTTGAAGCTGCTTGCCTGATTCTTGAGGCTCATGACAACGGTAAGCTTATTCCCCTCAATCTTGCTGCTCGTGATCTTGAACTTATCATTTACCTTGCGAAGACTGATCTGGGGATTCTCAGTATAGGCCAGCTGGTCGGGCAGTTCAAGAACAGCGGTAAAGCTGGTCTCAAGCTCAGACACGGCGATGTTCGTGGGAACACTGGAACTCTCGTACTGGGCCTCGAGCTGCTTGAGACGGTCCTTGATCTTCGTGACATCGAGCCGTCCCGTGATCTCCATGGGGTCAGACTTGCTTGCCTCATAGACCCTATCGTGCTGGGTATCTCCATTTACAAGCAGATCGGCGTCCATATCATCCGATCCGGTAACTTCCTGCTCTGAGGGCTTTGCCTTATACTTCAAGGTAAATGTGATGTCCTTGCTGGTCGGATTGATTGCGTCAGCGCCCTCCGGCAACTGCTCTGCATCCCAGTGGAGCTTGAAATTAATGACTTTGCCGCTGACACTGTTGGTCGCCTTGGCCTGCAGGTCACCGGTCATGCTGCCGCGAACCGTGTAATTGGTATTGGGCTTAGCCTGGCTATTGAATACAGCACCGTTTACAACTACCTTCAGCTGGTCATCCATGCCAAGGACAGCGTCCTTGAGCTCCGCGAAGCTTGTCACATTCGCGTTGACCGTCATGGTAACGGTTATGGTCTTGCCTGATACCTCGCTTTTTACAATCTTGTACTTGCCGTTGTCATTTAAGAGAGAGACAGACGGCGTTCCATCGAAGTCAAGCTCATTGGGAAGGGTCAGCTTGGCAACGAAGCTGGAGCTGTAGTTGGAGAGGCTGATCTTCTTGGGGTCCAGATTGGACTTGTTGAACTGGTCCTCTACCTGCTTTAACTGCTCCTTTACAGGGCTTACGTCAAGGGAACCTGTGAAGGCAACCTTGCTTCCCTCTTCCACTTCATAGACCTGTGTATGCTCGGTCTCATCTCCGACCAGGATATCGCCGGGGAGTTTCTTGGTCGCCTCGAAGTTCCCCTCAGTAGGCTCATCATATCTTACAGACAGGGCGATCTGGCCGGGGTTATTAACGCTTTCGCCGGCTTGTGTCTGCTTGCCGTTCCAGATCAGGTGGAAGTTGATCTGCTTTAGACTTTCCGTATTGGTCGCCGTCGCAACCAGGCTTCCCGTGATGCCGCCGGTAACCTCATAGTCCGTGTTGCCCTTGGACTGATTATCGAACTGAGCGGTCTTGAAGGTCACCTTCAGCTCGTCATCGACCTTGTTGACGGCAGCCCTCAGCTTGGCAAAGCTGTCAATCTTATCATCATCAACCAGCTTGAAGGTCACCTCTGCGGACTGATCGTCTGTCTCGATTTTGGAGATGACGAAGGACCCGTTTGCGCCCTCTAACACTGCATCCTTGGATGTGAAGCTCAGCCCCTTGGGGAGGGCAAGTCTTGCCGTGAAACTAGTGGTCAGATTGGACAGGGCGATCTTCTCTGCATCTGCGGAGTAAGAGGCCTCGATATTGGCCATCTGATCCTTGATGGTCTTGGCGTTGATTACGCCGACGAAGTCCATCTTGTCCGTCTTCTTGAGCTTGATGGTCTGATTGCCGGTATCGTTGCCCAGCTTCAGGTCAGCGTCAATATCAACTGTCTGCCTCACATTATCGCTGGCGGGTTTCGCAAACACGTTGGACTTTGTAATATTTGCCGCCAGGGGCTGCTTAGCCGTATCAGCCTTGAAGGTCTGCTTGCCAGCACCAAATTTGCCCCAAGTTCTGCTCGGGTAGAAGGAGAACTCTCCCGTGCTGTCGACGGTCTTGGTCTCCAGCTCCTGCGCCTCCTTGTAGCTGTCGGCCTTTACCGTATAGGGAATGGTGACATTTACGGTGTGATTGGCTGTCCCGGATGCCCGGTCTGCCTTGTAGTAATCATAGATCTGCTGCCAGTTGACATCTGCCAGCTTGAACTTGAACTTGACCGTATTGCCGGTCTCGGTCTTACTGTTGGAGATGGTGCCGGCCGGAATAATGTTGGTAGTGCTACTCGTGACTGGTGTCCCGACTGTCACGCCGTCCGGGAAGGTCACATTATAGTAGATGTAGGCGCTGGAGTCGACATCCTCGATATTCCACGGGAAGTGTCCGTCCTTAGCCTCTTTTTCCATCTGGCTCTCGAAAGCAGACATGACATCCGCCATGGGAATGGACGCCTTCCACTCACCGGCATAGGTCCCCTGATTGCTTCCCGCCGTGCCTGTCACGTCGCCCTCAGTCGTCTTGACATACTGGGCGACCTGAAGTTCATTGGCAGCCTCCGCTGTCTTTGCTCCCGGTAAGATCATACCCACAACCATGACCAGAGCCATGATGCCGGCAAATGCCTTACTCATGAGGTTCTTGTGTCTTCTCATTCTTCCCTATAATATCAAGTGATTTTTCCTTTAAAATAAAGGATTTCTCAATGTGATA
>NZ_DBHIDN010000019.1:0-34512 GCF_057251025.1 Shuttleworthella sp. | reverse complement strand
ATATTCGTATCCTGAGCGATCTCTCCAGCCAGATCCGCTATGCCAGTCAGAAGCGGATCCTGATTGAAATCGCTATCATCAAGCTCTGCAAGCCCCAGATGGAGGTCTCCTATGATTCCGTGATTGACCGCCTGTCGACTCTGGAGGAGAAGTTGGAAGAGGGAGTCCCGGCCCGGATGTCCCGGGGAGGATCCGCTTCTTCCGGGGGACCGGTGGCGGATGCGGATCATATAGCGCCCGCCAGGCCGGAGAAGAAAAAGCTCCCCGCGGCAATTCCCGAGGAGGTCGCCAAGCTGGCTGGCCAGTGGAAGAATATCGTGGCCTCCTTAGAAGACCGCCTTCTGGCATCTCTCTTGAATAAGGCCCTGGTCTCCGTCTCGGAGACAGGGGACCTGCTGCTGGTATACGATATGGGGGAGGCCGACCAGAAACTGGCCCAAAAGAAGCTGGCGCAGGAAGACAGCATGGCCCGATTGCGGGAGATTCTGGCCGAGGCCAGCGGGAAAGAGGTCAAGGTCAAGGTGATCGGCAATGAGGATCGCAGGCCCAAGGAGCAGGTCTATACCGATGCGATCGATTTCTTCGCCAAGAAGACCGGGATCGAGCCGGTGGAGGAGGACTTCTAGGCGGGGGAGCCGGGAAAGCGCCCGGCCGGGCCTGACCCGGGGAAGTCATCCTGTAGTTTGCGGCCCGGAAGGATAGAGGCTAAAAGATATAAGATTTAAGACACAAGGCAGAGGAGTTGGATTTAGAGTTCTGATCTGAGAAGAGGAGGATGAGATGGCAAGAAGAGGCGGCGGTTTTCCCGGAGGAGGAAACATCAATAACCTGATGAAGCAGGCCCAGAAGATGCAGAAGCAGATGGAGCAGGCCCAGGCGGACCTGGAAGAGAAGGACTTTACCGCGACAGCCGGCGGCGGCGCGGTCAGTGTCGTTGTCAGCGGGAAGAGAGAGCTGAAGAGCATAGAAATTGACAGGGAGGTAGTGGATCCCGAGGATGTGGAGATGCTGCAGGATCTGATACTGGCAGCTGTCAATGAGGGTCTAAAGCAGGTGGATTCCTTCTCGCAGCAGTCCATGTCCCGCTTTACCGGCGGTTTCGGACTCTAAGAAGGGGCCCCCATGGAATATTACAGCAGAGAAATCAGCCAGCTGATCGGGGTCCTCATGAAGCTTCCGGGGGTCGGATCCAAATCGGCCCAGAGATTGGCCTTCCACATTCTGCGCATGCCAAAAGAGGAGGTCGATCAGTTGGGGAAGACCCTGATTGAGGCCAGGGCCAAGGTCCGTTTCTGTAAGGAGTGTTTTACCCTGACCGACCAGGAACTCTGTCCCATCTGCTCCTCTGCCAGGCGCAACCACAAGCAGATCATGGTGGTTGAATCCACCCGTGATCTGGCGGCCTATGAGAAGACCGGGAAATACGAGGGTGTCTATCATGTCCTGCACGGAGCAATCTCCCCCATGCAGGGGATCGGACCGGCGGATATCCGGATCAAGGAGCTCCTCGTCCGTCTGCAGAAGGAGGATGTGGAGGAGGTTATTATCGCCACCAATTCTTCCCTGGAGGGAGAGGCGACGGCCATGTACATCAGCAAGCTGATCAAGCCCACAGGCATTCGGGTGACCAGAATCGCCTCCGGAGTCCCGGTCGGGGGCGATCTGGAGTATATCGATGAGGTGACCCTCCTCCGTGCCCTGGATGGGAGGACGGACTTATAAAGCGGACAAGCCTTATTTAACAACAATTATTTTTGGTTTATACACAGGGAAACAGGACTTATAAACGACTTGTCCACAGACTTATCGACAATTAGCGATATTGCCGAGATAATTCTCCGGAAGATATCCACAAGCCGCGTCTTGGGCATGCACATAAGGCAATAAGCAGACAAATAAAATCAAATTCACAGGAAAAAGACAAGGTGACTATCCAAAGTAGACAGTTGGATCGTCACTTTTTTGTCGCCCTTGCACAGAAAAACAATTCGTACAAATGAATAGAAAAAAATCTTTCGTCAAACGATATAGAAGCGGAAGGGGCGGCCTGCTATATTTTGGACACCGGAGGCAAGGAAAGAGAAGCGGGAGTAAGATGCGGAGGGAATAAGCGGGAGTAAGAAGCAGGAGGAAGATGCGGAAGGGGGAATCAGTATGGACTTTCAGTTACTGCTGGCATCTGCCCTGATCGCGCTGGCTCTGGGGGAGGACCTGCGCGAGGGAAGAATACCGAACGGCTTGCTCTTAAGGGCATTTCTCCTTGGGCTGATCTCTTTTGGACCGGAGCCCGGGGCCCTCTCGGTGATTGCAGGCAAGATGCTTTTTCCCATCCTCCCGGCCTTCTTATTCCTTCTGATCTTCTTTCTCGCGGGGGCTCTGGGGGCGGGGGATGTAAAGCTCCTGGCGCTCCTGGCCGGACTTCTGCCCCATGACTTCTACCGGCTTATGCTGGGACTTGCTCTGGGGCAGGGAGCCATCCTCGGGGCATGGAGCCTCCGGAGGCGGATGAAGACCGGCAGGTGGATGGGGAGGCCGGGAGAAGGCGGAAAGAAGATTCACTTTACGATCTGCATTGGGAGCAGCTTCTTCCTCCTGGCCTGTATCCGGGCGCTATCGGGTATATAGGAGGGGCTCTCGCAAAAGAAGTAAAGGCAGGGGGAAAGAAGAGCAGGAATGGTGGGGGAGTATGAGTCAGATACAGATTTTGATTGGGGACAGTGACAGAGATTATGTGGCGGCCCTGGTGAAGTTCCTCATGGGACGCGGGGAGAAGTATGGCATACGGACCTTTACAGAAACAGAGGCCTTCGAGGAGGGGTTGTCTCAGCTGGATTGGGCAGATTATGATCTGGTCCTTCTGGGAGAGGCCTATCTTGAAATTCTGAGCGGGCAAGGGCTGCTTGAGGACCTGCGGAGGAAGGCTGGCCACCCCCTTCAGCTGGTGGAGGAGAGGGGAGAGGGGAAATACGGCCTTGACGAGATGGAGAAGTACCGGCCCATGGATTTTCTCATGAATCTGCTGGGGCGGGCCAAGTACCCGGGACCTCTGCAGTTGCACGAGGACTCTGCCGGGGGTGCGGGTGCCTGTCAGGGGAGTCTTGCGGCCGCTGACCGAAGGAGGGCCGCCTGTGATGTGCAGGCATGCGAGTGTGCCTGGGCGATTTATTCTCCCATGCACCATGATCTGCTGTTGGCCTTCACCCTGCTTATGTGCCGGTCCATGGCTCAGGATGAGCCGGTGATTCTCCTGGACCTGGAGGAGAACTCCAGACTCAGCGAGCTTCTTCCCTGCAGGTGGCGGGGAACGCTGACCGATTATCTCTATCTGCGGAGTGTAAATGAAGGTGTACTTTCAGATTTTCTGATTTATGACGGATCTCTGGCAATTATGCCGCCCGTGGACAGCCCGACCGAGCTTGGAAGAATCAATCCGGACCAGTGGCAGATTCTCCTGGAAGACCTGCAGGAGACGGGAGCGAAGATCGTCCTGCTCTATGACTCCTTCCACCAGGGAGCGCAGCTCATGCTGGACCACTGCAGGAAGATGCTTCTCCTGAGCAAGCAGGAGCCTTATTATCGGCGGCTGACAGCCAGAACCGAGGGGGCACTCCGCAGGCAGTTTCGGCATCTGGAACTGGAGATCCTGGAATTGCCTCTCTCCCTGGGAAGCCGCAGCGAGTGGAATTTCAGTCTGGAGGAGATTGCGGCTGGCAACCTGGGCCGCTATGTGACCAGTCAAAGACAGCGCTGGGAGGGGCGGGATGCGTGCCGAAGTGTGGTATGAAGTACGTGAAGAGCTGCACGGTAAGGTCTTGGACCGGCTGCAGACTCCCAGCGCCGAGCACAGGAAGAGTGATCCGGAGATACGTCGGGTCATACGGGAGATCCTCATGGCCTATGCCGAAGAGCATCCGCTGGATCTGGAGGACCGGATTCGGATGGAGAGGGAACTCTTCAACTCCCTGCGCAAGCTGGACATCTTGCAGGACTTGTTGGAGGACGACTCAATCACGGAGATTATGATCAACGGACATGAGAAGATTTTCCTGGAGGAGGGCGGGAAGATCCGAAGGTCCGAAAGGCAGTTTGTCTCGGAGGAGAAGCTGGCGGACTTGGTCCAGCAGATTGCGGGAGCAACCAATACGCTGGTCAACGAGTCGCGACCCATCGCGGACACCCGCTGGGAGGACGGATCCAGGATCCACATCGTCCTGCCGCCGGTCGCGGTGGACGGAATCATGGTATCGATCCGGCGCTTCCCCAAGGATCGGATCGGGATGGACCGGCTGCTTGCGCTGGGCTCTCTTTCAGAGGAAATCCGTGTCTTCTTGTCTGCTATCGTAAAAGCCGGCTATAACATCTTCATCTCGGGCGGAACGGGAAGCGGTAAGACGACCTTCCTCAACGCCCTGGCAGATGATATACCGGAGGGGGAGCGGGTGGTTACCATTGAGGACTCTGCGGAACTCCAGCTGACCGGGGTGACCAACCTGGTCCGGCTGGAAGCCAGAGAGGCCGGGATGGACGGGAGCCTGGAGGTCAGCATCCGTGATCTGGTCAGGACGGCCCTTCGGATGCGGCCGGACCGGATCATTGTGGGGGAGTGCAGAGGGGGTGAGGCTCTCGAGATGCTCCAGGCAGCCAATACGGGACACGATGGGACGCTTGGAACAGGCCACGCGAATTCAACCAGAGATATGATCTCCCGTCTGGTCACGATGGTTCTGATGGGGGATGTCTCGCTGCCTGTACCGGCGATCTTAAGCCAGATCGCGGCGGGAATCGATATTTTCATCCATCTGGGCAGGCTAAGAGACGGGAGCCGTAAGCTCTTGGAGGTCAATGAAGTGATCGGTATGTGTGACGGGCAGATCGAGCTCTCCTGCCTTTTTCGCTATGAGGCGGCTGCAGGAGAAGGAGAGATGGGGCGATGGGAATGCGTCAACAGCTTAAAGAGACGGGGAAAATTAGAGGGGGCCGGAATCGACCTCTGAGAAGAGTGTGGATCAGCGGTCTGCTTGCTCTTGCCGTGGCCTGGCTCTTCTACAACCGAGTCTGGGCTCTTTCTCTTGCCGTCCCGATCTACCTGGGACTCGGGCCCTATCTGAAGAAGCAGAGGGAGCAGAAGGCCTATGGGATTTTCCTGGGGGAGTTTCGGGACTATCTCAGACTTCTGGCATCTGCCCTTCGCAACGGATACTCTGCAGAGAACGCCTTTTGCACTGCGGGAGAGGAACTTGGGAAAATCACACCGGAAGACAGTACGCTTCTTGTGGCGGCCCGAAAGCTTTCCGCCTGCATACAGCTGCAGGTTCCCCTGGAGGAGGGACTCTTTGAGATGGCTTCCGAGCTCGGGTACGAGGAGGCGGAAGACTTAGCCGACTTGATGGCTTTCGCGAGGCGGCTTGGCGGAGATTACAGCTGTTTTCTGGAGAAGAGCGCCCAGTCGATTGCGGCCAGGGTCGAACTGAAAGAGGAGATGGCGGCGAATCTGGCAGCCAAGGAGTATGAGCAGAGGCTGATGTCGGTCATGCCGCTGGCGGTTCTCTCCTATGTCCGGATGACCGCGGGGACCTACCTTGAGCCACTCTATGACAGCCCGATCGGGATGGTTATCATGAGCCTGTGCCTGGGACTTTACCTGGGGATGTTTCTTCTCGGGGAGAGGATCATCTATCGGGTCATGCAGGTCTAGGACTCTCAGGAGACCGGGATCGGGATAAGCAGAAGACAGAAAGGGGGAAGGCATGATCAGTCTGATTGTTCTGCTGGGGACCATCCTCTGTCTGCGAAGGCGCGGAAGGCACGGCAGAGCATGCCCCAGGAAGGCCTGTCGCCTGCTCCTGGGAGCAGAGATGGCAGCAGTTCTAATCTCGGGATCAGAGTTCCTTGCGTCCGGCAGACCGGTTGACAGCCTGCTGCGGCCGAAGAGCGGGGAACTCAGCCGGGAGGAGGCATTGATCGCCGGGACCAAGGAGGGAGATATTCCCTATCGGCTGACGGTTGAGGGGAGGAAATTGACCGGGGAGGAGGAAGAGGCCAAGATTCGGGCGGCAGAAGAGGAAGTAAAGCGATTGCTTTCGGAGCGCACCGAACTTCTGCCTGCAGGCGAGCAAGTTGGGGGGCAGACAGGAGATAAGGGATCTTTGATCCGGAAGCTGGACCGGGACCTGTCCCTTCCGCAACGTCTTCAGGAAGGACTGGTAGCCCTTCACTGGAACCTGCAGCCGGAGGGAATCCTGGAGGAGAACGGACGTCTGCACCGGGAACTTCTCGCGGAGGACCGGGTCATCACGGCATCGGTCTCCTATATCTGCGGAAGTCGCCGCAAAGAGGACAAGATTCTTCTTCTCGCGAAGGCCTATCCCAAGGAGACCAAAGAGGGCTACCGGACCAGACTGGGCCGGGAACTGGCAGGGCAGGAGGAGAAGGGGCGGGAGAGCGACCAATTGAAGCTTCCGACACAGGATTTCAAGGGGAATTCCATTCACTGGCGAAGACCCTATTCCTGGAGGGGGGAGAAGCTCCTCTTGCTCGGCTTGATCGGGGCTGTCCTCATGCTTTTTGCCGGGAAGCGAAGTCAACTGGAAGCCGGTCGAAGACAAAGAGAGGGAGCGGACCGGGATTATCCGGCGATCGTCAGCGAGCTCTCCCTCTACCTGTCAGCAGGCGTGACAGCTCAAAATGCGCTTGAGCGCATGAGCATCTCCTATGAGAGGCGACGCAAACGCGCCGGACCGGTTCGCACAGGTTATGAGGCCCTCTTTCTCCTGGTACAGAGGATGCGAGAGGGACGGTCAGAGCGGGAGATTTACGAGGCCTGGCCGGACCTCTGTCCGACGGCATCTTATCGAAAACTGTCCATGCTGCTCATACAAAACCTGCAGAGGGGAAACCGGCGTCTGGCAGGCCTGCTCGAGGAGGAAGAGCAGAGGGCGAGGGAGGCCGGCCGCCTTCGCTGTAAGAGAAGGGGAGATGAGGCGTCTACCGGACTGCTGCTGCCTATGGTGGGGCTGATGGCAGTGATCCTGGTGATCCTGATGGCACCGGCACTTTTTATCCATTTGTGAGGAGGTAGGAGAATGAAGTGGTTATGGGAAAAGGGAAGAGAATTGGTCTGGGAGGAAGATGGGATCGGAACGGTGGAGATCATTTTAATTCTGGTAGTCCTGATCGGGATTGTTATCATCTTCCAGAAACAAATCACAACTCTGGTCAGCAATATCTGGAAGGCCATTACGCAACAGAGCCGGACCATTATCGGCTAGAGGCTTCCGTGACAGTTTTTCTGAGCCTGATCCTGATGCTGCTTATGACCCTTCTTCTGACACTGGCCGAGGGAGTACACCTGATCGGGCTTGTCGCAGGGCAAAGACAGATGTCAGCATATGCGACGGAAGGGGCTATGGGAGAATATAACCGGGTCCTCTGGGAGGAGTACGGAATTCTGGGACTGGATGTCGGCTACGGGAAGGATCTATTTGACCTGTCGGAGCTGGAGCAGAGACTCCGGGTTCGCTTGGATGAGGAACTGGAGGATTCGCTCTATCAGACAAAGCTGACCTCCTGCGCAGCTTTGTCCTATCAGCTGCTGACAGATCATGGGGCAGGGCCGTTGATCAGGCAGGCGGCCAGGCAGGAGGCAAGCCAAGTGGGAGAAGCCGGTCTTGACAAGCTCCTTTCTTATATCCGCGGGAAGGAGTCTTCCGAAGACAAGCCGGACCTAGCGGCGATGCTCAGGGATGGGAAGAAGACCCTGGAGGATCTGCGTAAGGCAAAGGGGGAGGACCGTGGAAAAGAGGACAGATCAGATCCCTCCGCAGAGGATGGCGCTGAGCCTGCGGGAGAGAGCGGGGGACGAATCGAACCCCCGGGCCTCGGAGTAAGACAGCCTAAGATAAATCCCATTCAGGCTGCGCTGGACTGGAAGAATAAGGCCATTCTTGGGCAGGTCCTGCCGGCTGATTGCAAGCTCTCAGAGAGGAGGCCGGCAGACGGGGATCGCCCGTCCAAGCGAAAGAGAATCCGGGGGACCTATGAGGGGAAGGAAGAGGCGGATGGGAAGGATCAGGCGCTGTTTCGACTATATTTGCGGGATCATTTCTCGCGTTTTGGGAAGACACGGGGGAAGGGGCACGCCTTCTCCTATGAGATGGAATATATCCTCTGCGGGAAGGAGGGGGATTCTGCCAATCTGGAGGCTATGGTGGTCCGGCTTCTGGCACTTCGGGAACTGGATAACTGCAGGTGTCTTCTGGCAGATCCGGCCCGGATGGCACAGGTGGAAGAGCTCGCAGTCGTTCTGGCCGGAGCAAGCATGAATCCGGCGATCCTGCAGCTGGTCAAGGGAGGGATCGTAGCGGCCTGGGCATATCTGGAGAGCGTCCTTGACCTTCGCCTGATTTTGTCAGGAGGGAAGGCGGCCCTTCTCAAGAGCCCGGCCGATTGGACCAGCGATATCTATGAATTTCCCGCCTATTTCGACAGCAGGGTTAAGGCGCGTGAGTCAGCCGGCGGAGTGACCTATGATATGTATCTGATGGCTCTGCTTCTATTGGCAGACAGTGAGGAAATTGCCATAAGGGCCATGGATCTGATGGAGGCCAGCATCAGGCAGGAGCCCGATTATGGGGCATGCTGCGTGGACCACATGATCTGCGGCCTTAAGATGTACTATGCGTATGAAGCAAGCCCATATTTCAAGGTCTTGCCGATGAAGAGCATGCAACCCTGCTACCAGAGGGAGTATGAAGAGCTGTGCACATACCAGTGATTCGATCCGGGACCGGTGACTATCCATCAATGTCCCGGCCCGGGGCAGACAGGAAAAAGGGGAAGCATGACCCGGGAGGCGGAGGAAAGGAGCTGTGTCGAGGTGTCTCTACATCTGCTATGGAATCATTTTAGTAACTTATTCACCCTACATTTAAAAAACTCTCTTTTCACAAGGTCATATCATCGAACAGCTCATCCAAGATCCAATTTAAAGTTCCATCTAGAGGCACCTCGACACAGCTCCTGTCGTTTCTATAGTTCCAGAAATTCTTTCCGCAAGAGGCGGGGGAAAAGGGGCCGGTGGAATCTGCCGGCCTCTTACACCATAGAAGCAAGTCTTATCCTCCCGCTTTTCATTGCAGCAATGGCCCTTGCCATCTGTCTGATCCAGGTCTTCACCCTGCAGTTTCAGGTGCAGACGGCTCTCCGGCAGGTGACCAGGCAGATGTCTCTTCTTCCGGGGAAGAGGGGAAATGCGTTTGAGATCGGAGCTCTGACGGAGGCCAACATGATTCGGCAGGGAGTCAATCCCAAGCTGATCCGCGGGGGCTGGTTGGGAATTTCTTATGCCGGGAGCCGGATGGATGAGAGGGAGATTCACGCCGTGGCGGAGTATCGGATTCGACTGCCCCTTCCTCTCTTGGGGAGAAAAGAAGCCCGGATGACAGTGACTGTCAATCAGAGACGCTGGACCGGCTGGGATCCGAAGGAAAAGGAAGAGACGGGTGCAATGGTCTATGTGACGGACCGGGGAGTGGCCTATCACAGGGATCCGGCCTGTATCTACCTGAATCCGAGGATCCATGCGATTTTCGGCAGGGATTTGGCCAAGGCGAGAAATGATGCCGGGGCCAGATACAGGCCCGGTCCGTCCTGTCCCAAGAAAATCGGCAAGGGAGAGGAGAACCGGATCTTCTATATCACAGAAGACGGCCTGGTCTACCATAACCGACTGGACAGTCCGGCGCTGCGGAGGCATGTGCGACGCATTTCACGGGAGGAGGCCCTGACCCGGGGATATCACGCATGTCCCAGCTGTGCAGGCGGCGGGAAGACATCGGGGGAGCGGGGCCCCTGAACGCGAAAGATCCTGTGAGAATTCGGAGGTCATCGGGAGACAAGGAAAGGCAGAGGAGATCGGGGAGAAAAAGCATATGGAGGGAAATTATGTGTTGGCCCTGGACCTTCTATTGGGCTTGATATTCGCTGTCACATCCTACCAGGACCTGCGCTATCGGCAGATATTCTGGCCTCTGCCACTGGCGGGAATGCTCCTGTTTGGCCCGATGAATTTCTTGAGCCATCGGTTGACGGTCTGGGAGATGGGAGCTGGCCTCCTCCTTGGCCTCCTGCTCTTTTTGCTTTCGATCTTAAGCCGCGGGGCCATTGGCAGGGGAGATGCCCTTCTTGTGATGCTTCTGGGGGTTGCCCTCGGGGGAGGACCGGCACTTGTGATTTTCTGGCTGGCCTCAGCCGCAACGGCCGGGTGGGGAATCTGCGCCTGTCTGTGGGGAAGACGTCGAGGGAAGGGAAGGGTGCTTCGAGGGTATGCGCTTCCCTTTGTTCCCATCTTGAGTCTGACCGGTCTTCTGGTCGAAATGGCAGAACGGCTGTCCGGGTGCTTCTGAACCGGCTGCCCGGGGGCATGAAATGGGAAATGGCGGGGCGTGGGTCGGTAGAAAGGGAAAGTATTTGAGGGGGAAGAGAAATGGGGGATAGAAATCTGCTCTGGCTGTCTGCTGTATATACCGTGGAGGCATCCGTGATTATTTCTATATCGCTGATCCTGATCGCAGCCGGGATCCTGCTTGCCTTTGAGGTCTTTCGGGAGGACATGGAAGTCATTCGAACGATCAGCAGGCAGATCAATCACAGGAGCTCTTCCGAGGCGGCAGATCGTTTCCGTCTGGCTGAAACGGCGACGGAGGTCATTGAGCGGATCCGGGGGAAGTGATGATGAAGTACCGCTATTCCAGAAACAGACAGCAGATCTATATGATCTTGGAGGGAAGAGCCGCAGAGGAGGGCTTTGGAGATCGGATGCTGCGAGGACAGAGCCTGTCCTGCCTCCTGCCCTATCACACCGTAGATGAAAATGACCTGAGGCAGGTATGGTACGAAGTCAGCGGAAAGCGATCTCTCAAGGACTATCTGGACCAGGGCGGGAGGCTTGATACAGAGCTCCTGCGAGGAATTCTTATGGGACTGGTACAGGCCTTCGGAGAACTGGAACGCTATCTGATCTCGGAGCAGGCGATCTTTCTTGCCGCGGAGACTCTCTACCTGGATTTGCACCGGGGAGGCGGGAGACTGAGCCTCTGCTACTGTCCTCTTTGTATTCCGGAGGGAGAGGGGACCTTGCTTTCCATCTTTGAATACCTGCTCATGGTTTTGGATCACGAGGATGAAGTCCTGCGGGAGACCTGTTACAAGCTCTACGAGATGCTAGCGACCGGTTCTTACCGGATGCAGGATCTCCTGGAAGAACTCCCGCCTCTAGGTGTAAAGCGGGAAGAGGTCGAAAGAGAGCAGGGCCCCGGGGATGGAGATTTCGGACCGACGGATCCCAAAGAAGCTGATTTCGAAGCGACGGGTTCTTTGGGGGCAGGTGATCGGGCGACAGATCACGGGAGTACAGACTGCGAGAGGGCAGGAAGACGAAAAGGGCTGGCCCCGCAGGAGGACGCGGTCACGCGGCTCTTCCACCATCATCTGGCAGATTCCGATGAGGAGATTCCCCTGGAACTATTGGAAGATCAATCTCCTCTGAAGCGCTTGATTCGACGCCTGAGTTCTTGTATCAGAGAGGGAGCGCTTCACAAGAAGAAGAGTCTTAAGTACCGATTGGGCCAGCGGGCAAGGATTCTGATTCCGCCGGCGAAAGAAGAGATTCCGGTCCAGTTTGATGAGGATTGGACGGAGTCAGATGAGACGGTATTGCTTGTGCCGGAGATGACAAGAGGCCGGGAGGACAAGACGGATCCTCGCTGCAGCCAGGGGTATTTTGCCTATCAGGGGCAGGGGGATCTGGACAGTTTTCAGATGCAGGGGCTGATCTGCCACATCGGCTCAGGGTCGGACAATCAGATCATCCTCAAGTGTCAGGGAATCAGCCGGATGCACGCGGTTCTCTATCGAAGGAGGGATGGAGTCTATCTGGAAGACCTGTCCTCTTTGAATGGGACCATTTGCCGGACGCGGGGGGAAGAGATCTGGCTTGCCCCTCACCAGGAGCATCGTCTTGCGGTAGGAGAAGAAGTCTCCTTCGCAGGGGAGCGGTTTGTCTTCCGCTAAGCCAAGCCCTATAATGAGCCTATCCCTTTTAATGGTAAGGAGGAGGCGATAGGACGATGAAGAGAGACGATTGCATTTTCTGTAAGCTTGCCAACGGCGAGATTCCCGCCAACACCATCTATGAGGATGAGGATTTTCGCGTCATCTTAGACGCAAATCCAGCCAGCGAGGGACATGCTTTGATTCTCCCCAAAGAGCATTATGCCAACATATATGAGTTAGACGATGACGTCTCTGCCAAGATCTTTCCTCTGGCCAAGAAGATGGCATGTGCGATGACTGAGAAGCTGGACTGCGATGGCTTTAATATTCTTCAGAACAATGGAGAGGTGGCCGGACAGACGGTCTTTCACTTTCATGTGCATCTGATTCCCCGCTACAAGAAAGCTCCGAATAACCAGGGATTTCTGCTCTGGAAAGAGAGGGGGCTTTCCGCAGAGGAGATAGAGTCTGTGCGCGAGAGACTGACGCGACCATAGGGAAGCCGGGCGACGGGGATCCGGAATGAGCTTCTCCGATTGCGATCCGGACAAGGACTCGCCGATTGCATAGAAATAGGGCGCAGAAGCCTAACTACTTCCCCGGATTCGGGGAAGCGGCGGATTCTGCGCCCTTTTTCAATGGCCTGAAGCTTTATCTGGCGATGGTCTCGAAGAGGTCCAGGATCTTGCCGATGGAATCCATCTGACCGGAGTCCTCCATGGCGGCGATGTAGTGGGAGGCATGCGAAGAGACATAGTCAATGGCCTCTTGCAGGCTGTCTTTATTACAGGCCTCCTCTTCAATGACATAGGAGAAGCCCTGTTTTTCAAAAGAGCGGGCATTCAGGATCTGATCTCCCCGGCTGGCGGAAGCGGAGAGGGGAATCAGGATATTGGGCTTTCGCAGGGAGAGAAGCTCGCAGATGGCATTGGCCCCGGCCCTGGAGACAATCAGGTCGGCAGCGGCAAACAGGTCCGGCAATTCATCAGAGATATACTCATACTGGCGATAGCCGTCAAGATGGTCCAGGCTCGGATCCAGATTCCCCTTGCCGCAGAGGTGGATGATCTGATAGTGGGGCAGAAGCCGGTCTAAGGATTCACGCACAGCGCGGTTGATAAAGACGGACCCGAGCGAGCCGCCGATGATGAGAAGGATCGGCTTGTCCTGGCTAAAGCCGGTAAAGGCATAGGCCCTGGCCGGGTCTCCGTGCAACAATTCCTGACGAATGGGCGAGCCGGTCAGGACTGCCTTATTCGGAGGAAGATACTTGAGGGTCTCAGGGAAGTTGCAGCAGACCTTGACAGCGCCTCGCATGGCAATGCGGTTGGCCAGGCCCGGAGTCATATCGGATTCATGGATGATAGCGGGAATACCGAGGGACTTGGCGGCCAGGACGACAGGGACAGAGACGAATCCGCCCTTCGAGAAGACCAGGTTGGGACGGAGCTTCTTCAGAAGAGAGAGGGCCTCGAAATAGCCCTTGGCGACGCGGAAAACATCCGTCGCGTTCTTTAAGGAGAAGTAGCGGCGCAATTTCCCGGAAGAGATTCCGTGATAGGGAAGGCCGGCTTTTTGCACCAGACCCTTCTCCATGCCGCGATAGGAACCGATGTAATCCACTTGATACCCAGCTTCCCGCAGTCGGGGAAGGAGTGCGATATTGGGGGTCACATGACCGGCTGTGCCGCCTCCGGTCAGTACAATTTTCTTCATAATAGACAACTCCTTTTTCAGAAGACCCTTTCAATGACCGGAGGAAGTGACAGGCGCCATTGATCCGCCAGATTCCTCCTGCAACAGTCAGTAATTTAAGTCTAGCCGGGCTTCCGCAAATGTCAATATCTGAAAGATCAGGGAAGCAGTCAATATCTGAATCTGAATCTGAAAAAGGTGAATTTGAAAAACAGGAGGGCCCTTTATATTTTTTATAATATATCTGATATAATAGGGGATGTTTCCAGGAATTATCTGATAGACCATGTGTCCCAGAGCAGGAGGTAAAGATGCCACAAATTATTGCAGCCACTTTATTAATTATTCTTGTAGCCATAGTGATCGCCAATGTGCGCATTGTGCCCCAGGCCCATGCCAATGTCGTTGAGCGCCTGGGCCGCTACAAGGTGACCTGGGATGCCGGCCTCCACCTGAAGGTTCCATTCATAGAGCGCGTGGTCAAGAATATCTCCTTAAAGGAGCAGGTATTTGACTTCCCGCCTCAGCCGGTCATCACCAAGGACAACGTCACCATGCAGATTGACTCGGTTGTCTTCTGCAAGGTATTTGATCCCCAGCTCTACACCTATGGAGTTGAGAACCCTCTGGCAGGTCTGCAGAATCTGTCTGCAACCACTCTTCGCTCCATTATCGGTGAGATGGAGCTGGATGCGACCCTGACATCCCGGGAGCAGATCAATGCCAAGATGCAGGCGGTCTTAGATGAGGCGACAGACGCCTGGGGTATCAAGGTGACCCGCGTCGAGATCAAGAACATTCAGCCGCCCCGCGAGATTGAAGAGGTTATGACCAAGCAGATGAGAGCCGAGCGAGAGAGACGTCAGACCGTCCTTGAGGCACAGGCACATCAGGAAGCGGTTGTCAGCCGTGCGGAGGGTGATAAGAGAGCCAAGATTCTGGCTGCTGAGGCCGAGAAGGAAGCACAGATTGCCCTGGCAGAAGGAAGGGCAAGATCCATCGAACTCGTATATGAGGCGGAGGCCGCCGGAGTGAAGATGTTAAATGAGTCCCAGGTCTCAGAGGGCGTCCTCAAGCTCAAGGGTCTGGAGGCCCTGAAGGATGTGGCGGATGGACGCGCAACCAAGATCTTTATGCCCTCTGATATCAGCAGCACAATCGCCAATCTGGGAGTTGCCGGGGAGGCGCTGGGGATTGGCGATTTCACCGCAATTGATAAGAACCCCAATCCAAATACTGAGATGAAGGCAGACCCCTGCATTCATCCGGATACAGGCAAGGGCGGCGTCGAGGCATCCAAGGCAACGCGCCAGATCAACCATGAGGTGGCAAGCAAGTCTGTGTATGAGGCTGCCAAGACCGATATTCGCGGGCCCCGCTTATAGGAGGTGCAAGAACGCACCATGACTCCTTGCGTCCGGCGCAAGAACAGATCATGACGGCCCGGACCGGGGAAGAGAATCGCAACAGAGACCGCACAGGAGCGGCGAACGGGATAGACTGCACAGGAAATGCGCGTGCACAGAAGGCCCGGCTTGCCCCTCCTATGCGGTCCTTTTCTGTCTTATGGCGGTGTTTTTGGGCGGTGTTTTCGCGGCGCTTCAAAATTCACAGAATATAGAAACTAGGATATAATAGAGCGGAATTGATCCGAAAAAAGCAAAGAGGAGTATGTCATGAATCTGCAGGGAAGACATCTGCTGAAGATGAAGGATTTTACGGCGGAGGAGATCAATTACTTGATTGACCTGGCCATCCGTCTCAAGAGGGAGAAGAAGGCGGGAATTGATCAGACCGTCGAGCTTCGCGGCAAAAACATCGCCCTGATCTTCGAGAAGAGCTCCACAAGAACCCGCTGTGCCTTCGAGGTCGCGGCGGCAGACCTGGGCATGCACAGCACCTATTTGGAGCCGACCGGTTCCCAGATCGGGAAGAAGGAGTCCATCAAGGATACAGCCCGTGTCCTGGGATCGATGTATGACGGGATCGAGTACCGGGGCTTCGGACAGGCGGTTGTGGAAGAACTGGCGGAGTATGCGGGTGTTCCGGTCTGGAATGGCCTGACCGACGAGGCTCACCCCACGCAGATGATTGCGGATATGATGACCATTAAGGAGCATCTGGGAGAAGTGGCCGGCAAGAAATTCGTCCTCATGGGAGATGGCTCCTTTAATATGGGAAACTCCCTCATGGTGACCTGTGCCAAGCTCGGGATGCACTATGTCTCCTGCTCCCACCCCGATTGCTTCCCGGGCAGCGACCTGGTCTCCTATTGCAGGCAGCTCTGCGAGACCAGCGGAGGCAGTGTGACTCTGACGTCGGATGTGGCGGAAGCCTGTAAGGAGGCGGACGTCATTTACACAGATGTCTGGGTCTCCATGGGAGAACCCCCTGAGATCTGGGAGAAGCGGATCCGGGATCTCCTGCCCTACCAGGTCAATGGGCAGGCTATGGCCTATGCCAAGGATACCTGCCTTTTCATGCACTGCCTGCCGGCCTTCCACGACCTGGGAACCGGACTTGGCCGACAGATCTACGAGAAGTTCGGACTGGCGGAGATGGAGGTGACGGACGAGGTCTTTGAGAGTCCTGCAAGCGTGGTATTTGAGGAGGCGGAGAATCGGATGCACTCCATCAAGGCGATCATTTACGCCACGATGCCCCGCTAATCGGAGGCAGGTCGTGGAAATCTTCTATGAGTGGCTTAAGAGCGTCGATTCTACCAATAATGAGTTAAAGCGCAGGAGCAGGCAGATGCCCCTGCCCGAGGGCCTGGTCTTATCCGCCGATCGGCAGACGCAGGGGCGGGGAAGAAGCGGCCGGAACTGGAGCTCCCCGCCGGGGAGTTCCATATCGACCTCTATCCTCCTGCGGCCGGACCGGCTTCCCCCGGAGGCCATTCCCCGACTGACCTTGCTGGCGGCGCTGGCGACGGCCCGGGCCATTGAGGAGGAGACGGGGCTTGGGGTCGGGATCAAATGGCCCAATGACATTGTGATTATGGGAAAGAAGGCTGTTGGCATCCTGACAGAAATGCTTATGAGGGATCATCAGCCGGACTGTGTGATTGTCGGAATCGGGGTCAATGTCCACCAGAGGAGCTATGATCCCGAAATTGCCGAGATGGCGATCTCCCTGGATGAAGCCATGGACTTGCAAGACCGGAAATCAGGCAGGGGATCAGACCGGAAATCAGGCAGGGGATCAGACCGGGAAGCAGACCGGGAACCAGTCCATAGACCGGATCGGGGATTGGATCAGAGACAGGCGTCCGGGCACGGGATTCGCCGAAGGCAGTTGATCTGCTCCATCTGGGAGCATTTTGCCGACTGCTATCAGGACTTCTGCAGGTTCAAAGAACTGGACTTCCTCCTTGCCGACTACAATGCCAGACTGGTCAATCGGGGGAAAGTGGTCCGTGTCATGGATCCGCGCGGTGCCTACGAGGGGACCTGCCGGGGCATCAATGCCAGGGGAGAGCTGCTTGTCGATCGGGGAGGAAAGACGCTCTCCATTAACGCGGGCGAGGTGCATGTGCGGGGTCTCTACGGCTATGTATAATCCGAATGGCTATGTATAATCCGAGGAAGAGAAAAATATGGCAGAACAAGTGACGGTTCTCTGCGGAGCCAGTTCCTACAGCAGGAAATTCTATTTGAATCCGGAATTCGCCTCCCTGCCGGAGGGGATTCGGCAGGACCTGAAGATCATGTGCGTGATCTATACATCTGAGGTCAGCGGCGAGATCGAGCTGGTCTTCACGGGAGAGGGAGATCTGATGATCCGCACGGATCATCGGGAGGACGATGCCCTCTTTGATGAGATCGGAAGCGGCCTTAAGGTCAAGGAAATACAGAAGAAGCGCCGGGAACTCCTGGAGTCGCTGGAGACCTACTACAAGGTCACCAGGCTGGGACAGGCGATCCCGGGGGAAGACTGACCGGGGGCGGGCTTTTCTGTCTTAGCGGATGGAGGCCGGGAGATGGATATTAGGAAGCAAGTCGGCAGAAGATCCGATTTCGAGAGATCCGGAGGGGAAAGCGATGCTACTTTGTATTGACGCGGGAAATACCAATATTACGGTGGGTGTGTTTGATGACGGGGAGATGAAGGGACCCTATCGGATGACAACCCGTGCAGACCGAACCTCCGATGAATACGGAGTGCTTCTGATGGATATCCTGGAGTACAATGGGGTGAATCCGGCTGCGGTGGAGGACTGTATTCTGGCCTCGGTTGTCCCCAAGATCAACCACTCACTGATTAACGGCATCTACAAGTATTTCGAGATTCAACCCCTCCTGGTCGAGGCAGGGATCAAGACCGGAATTAAGATTGTGACAGAGAATCCGAAGCAGATCGGGGCGGACCGGATCGTTGACGCCGCAGCGGTCTATGAGATCTACGGCGGTCCCTGCCTGGTGGTGGACTACGGGACAGCGACCACCTATGACCTGGTGGGGAGCGACGGGTCCTTCGAGGCGGCGGTGACGGCGCCGGGGATTCGGATTTCCGCATCAGCCCTCTGGCAGGGAGCAGCCAAGCTGCCGGAGGTGGAGCTTGTCAAGCCCAGGAGTATTCTGGCCAAGGAGACCATTTCCTCCATGCAGGCGGGACTGATCTTCGGACAGATCGGTCAGACCGAGTATATCGTCCGGGAAATGATCCGGGAGTCCGGCTACGAGAATGTCAGGGTGATTGCGACCGGCGGCCTGGGAAGCATGATTGCCAAGGAGACGGACGCCATTGATATTTACGATCCGAATCTGACCCTGCGGGGACTGAAGATTATCTATCAGAAGCAGAAGGGGCGGAGCCGGAGGCGAAAACAGAACTGATACGGGAAGCGTGAGAGGACAGATGACAGAAGAAGTGCGGGCGAGGGAAGAAGAGAAAGAGGGGGCGGTCATTCATCCCCTGTCCATTGGCGGAGTCCGTCTGGCCAACAACCTGGTCCTGGGCCCCATGGCAGGCGTGAGTGACCTGCCCTTTCGACTTCTCTGTCATGAGCAGGGAGCGGGACTGGTCTGCACCGAGATGGTCTCTGCCAAGGCGATTGCCTATAAGAACAAGAATACGGAGAGACTGCTGGAGATCTCCGACGAGGAGCGGCCCGTCTCCCTGCAGATCTTCGGATCCGATCCCGAGATTATGGCAGACCAGGCCAGGCGGATCGAGCCCCTGCACTGGGATATCCTGGATATCAATATGGGTTGCCCGGTCCCCAAGGTGTTCAACAACGGAGACGGGGCCGCCCTGCTCAAGAACCCGGTCCTGGCCGGAAGAATCATTGAGGCTGTGGCAGGCGCCATTGAAAAGCCCTTGACGGTCAAGATTCGCCTGGGGGTAAGCCAAGAGAGCATTAATTGTGTGGAAATGGCCCATATTGCCCAGGAATCCGGAGCTGCGGCGGTGATTGTCCACGGCCGGACCAGAGACCAGTTCTATATGGGGCGGGCCAACCGGGAGCAGATCGCCAGGGTCAAGCAGGCGGTCAAGATTCCGGTCATAGGAAACGGGGATATTCATTGCCCGGAAGATGTAGCGGACATGTTTGAGCAGACAGGTGCAGACGGCTATATGATTGCCAGAGGAGCCCAGGGAAATCCCTGGATCTTTCGCAGAATCCTCCATTACTTTGCCACGGGGGAGGACCTGGAGAGACCGACTGCCAAGGAGATGTGTCGAATGATGTTGCGGCAGGCTAAGATGATGTGTGACTTGAAGGGTGAACTCGCGGGAATTCGTGAGATGCGTAAGCATGCGTCCTGGTACACGGCCGGCTATCCAAAGTCAGCCAGGCTAAGGGGCAAGGTCAACGAAGTAGAGAACTATGAGGCGCTGGAGGCTCTGTTTCAGGAGTATTTCGGGCTATGAGAGGGGGAAGCTTTTCAGGGATCCGGAGAAGAGTTATAATTTGATTTATTGATTTGCTTCGGCATTCCTTCGGGGATGAGCCGTGTTTGGGGAAAGGGGAAGACGATGAATCCTATTTTTATTATTATTCCGGTTGTTGTCATTTGGGCGATTCTTTTTGTTGTTATGATGACCATGAATAAGAAAAGGCAGACTAAGAGCGAGAACTATAGCGATGCCAATCGGGACAAGGCCATCATCCATCTCTATGGATCAAATCTCAAGGTAGACGGGCAGACAGCGGAAGCGGCCGGAGCCATCCGCGGGGAGTATCTGGAGACGGTGCTTGCTCTGGCGCCCGGATATCATAGCTTCAGCGGTGTTTTCAAGAGCACGGAGACTACTCTGACCGGTAAAAATGTCAGGATAAAGACTGATCATCTGGACTTCGATCTGAATCTGGAGAGGGGAGAGACCTACCATGTGGCTCTCTACAGTTATTCTCCCGAGGAGCGCAAGGAGTACTATAAGGGAGAGGTAGATGAGGCGGTTCTGAGTATCCCGCTCAGCTTGACACAGGGAAGCGACTACATCAAGGCATACCTCATTGCCTACAGGGAGAGAAAGCAGGCCTGAGGGGTCCGCGGATTGCTGTGAATCTGACGGGTTGACTTGACATCTGGAAGTGATCTGCCTATAATTCTGACCATATATGACCCTGTGCTCACGCGTGGGGGCATTTTTATGAGATGCCCGGCAAGGGCACAAAGGGGCGTTGAGCCGGGTGAGGAGCGAATGATGGCAGAAGCAAAGAAGAACCTGATGACCTACGAGGGTCTGCAGAAGCTGGAGGCAGAGCTTGAGGACTTAAAGACCAATCGGCGAAAAGCCAACTCCAGAGACATTGCCGAGGCACGTGAGCAGGGAGACCTGTCCGAGAACGCCGAGTACGAGGCGGCCAAGGAGGAGCAGCGGCAGATCGAGGGTCGCATCGAGGAGATCACCAAGATCCTCAAGAATGCGGAGATCGCAGATGACATCGTGGATAAGTCCATTGTCAATATCGGATCTACCGTGACGCTTCTTGATTTGGAGTACGATGAGGAACTGACCTATAAGATTGTGGGATCCACAGAGGTCAACAGTCTGGGAGGAAGGATCTCCAATGAGTCCCCTGTAGGTGCGGCAATTCTCCACCACAAGGCGGGAGAGACCGTGACCGTTGAGACAGAGGCGGGCAAATTCAAGTACAAGATCCTGTCGATCTCACATGACGAATAAGAATGGAAACAGGTCGCTTGCGATCTGGAAATAAGGGACAGGCCGGCCGCCATATTTCACGCTTGCAGGAATATGTGAGCGCGTTTATGGGGGCCGGTTTCCTTTTCTGCCCCGGTTTCACACAAAGGAGAAGATATGGCAGAGCAGAATCAGAGACAGGACAGCAATCAGCTTATGCAGGTTCGCCGCGAAAAGATCGCCATGCTGCAGGAGATGGGAAGGGACCCGTTCACCATTACCAAGTTCGATCAGACCCAGCACAGCGCCGATATCCGCAAGCACTTCGAGGAACTCGAGGGCAAGGAGGTCAGGATCGCCGGCCGCATGATGTTCAAGCGAGTGATGGGGAAGGCTTCCTTTGCCAATATTCGCGATCTCAAGGGAGATATGCAGATCTATGTGACGAGAGACGACCTGGGAGAGGAGAACTACGCGCTCTTCAAGAAGTACGATGTGGGTGATATCCTGGGAGTTGTCGGAGAGGTCTTCCGGACCAGGATGGGGGAGATCTCCGTTCATGCCAAGGAGCTGACCCTCCTGTCCAAGTCCCTCAAGCCCCTGCCCGAGAAATTCCACGGCCTTACCGACACGGATACCCGCTATCGGCAGAGATATGTGGACCTGATCATGAATCCTGAGGTCAGGGAGACCTTCATCAAGCGGTCCCAGATCATCAAGGAGATCCGCAACTTCTTAGACGGACGTGACTTCATGGAGGTCGAGACCCCCATGCTTGTGTCCAATGCGGGCGGAGCTGCGGCCCGTCCCTTCGAGTCCCACTACAACGCCTTGAATGAGGATGTCAAGCTTCGAATCTCTCTGGAACTCTATCTCAAGAGGCTGATTGTGGGAGGGCTGGAGCGCGTCTATGAGATCGGCCGCGTCTTCCGCAATGAGGGGGTCGACACCAGGCACAATCCGGAGTTCACCCTTATGGAGCTCTACCAGGCCTATACCGACTACAATGGCATGATGGAGCTGACAGAGTCCCTGTTCCGCTATCTGGCAGAGAAGGTCTGCGGAACGACGACCATCAGCTATCAGGGGACCGAGATCGACCTGGGCAAGCCCTTCCGCCGTCTGACCATGAACGATGCGATCAAGGAGGCTACCGGCATAGACTTCGATCAGGTGGCGACCCTGGAGGAGGCGCAGAGGCTGGCTGATCAGCATCACATTGCCTATGAGCCCCATCACAAGAGGGGAGATATCATCAATCTCTTCTTCGAGGAGAACTGTGAGCATGCCCTGATCCAGCCCACCTTTATTATGGATCATCCGGTGGAGATCTCTCCTCTGACCAAGAAGAGCCCCACAGATCCATCCAAGGTAGAGCGCTTTGAGCTCTTTATTTATGGCCGTGAGATGTGCAATGCTTACTCTGAGCTCAATGATCCGATGGATCAGAGAGAGCGCTTTGCAGAGCAGGATGCTCTGGCGGCCGCCGGCGATGAAGAGGCCAACCACACGGATGAGGACTTCTTAAATGCCATTGAGATCGGTATGCCACCGACAGGCGGAATCGGCTATGGAATTGACCGCCTTGTGATGCTGCTGACCGATAGCCCGGCCATTCGCGATGTCCTCCTCTTCCCTACCATGAAGACCCTGAATGATGTAAATAAGAAAAATGATGTAAACGCGGAAGTCATTGACTTTTCCAAGGTGAAAGTGGAACCGCTGTTTGAGGAGATGGTTGATTTTGATACTTTCAGCAAGAGCGATTTCCGTGCGGTCAAGATCAAAGACTGCGTGGCAGTGCCGAAATCCAAGAAGCTTCTGCAGTTCACGCTGGATGACGGCAGCGGCACGGACCGCACGATTTTAAGCGGGATCCACGCATTCTATGAGCCGGAAGAACTGGTTGGGAAGACGGCCATTGCCATCGTGAACCTCCCGCCGAGAGCTATGATGGGGATTGACTCCTGTGGTATGCTGCTTTCCGCGGTTCATGAGGAAGAGGGGGAGGAAAAACTGCATCTTCTGTTGGTGGATGATCACATCCCAGCGGGGGCAAAGCTGTATTAAGAGATCCCGTTTTGCCATAGAAAACGGGATGTCCTTCAATTGATGCAGAATCGTGTACAGACAAGAAGCAATCGCATATTTTTGACATTGAATGGGCAGTTCCATGAAGGAATTGCCCATTATTGCAACATACAGCCTGCGAAATAGGGCAAATCAAGACGGCCTGTCCCCTCGTTATGTGGGGGCTTAAAGTGATAAATAGAATTATGAATCAGGAAATGGGGTGACCGTAAAATGAAAAAGCGGATCAGAAGAATAGCACTAGCGTTAGGAATCGGTTTTGGGCTTGCAATAGTATCAATGGCGATAACGATATATGTGGGTTATGTACATGCATATTCAAACGGAGGAAGCATAAAGGATGTGTATCTGTTTGGATTAAAGATATATAGGCTGATTCTGGAAGGAGATAACTATACGGGGACTTCACTTGGGGTTAATATGGGAATTGTCTGCGCTCTCTATATGGGAATCGTTTTACTCCTGGAAGAAATCATTCATAAGCTAAGGACTCTGTAAATACTAATAGAGCGTTCACTATTTGCCTAGACCAATGAATACACTGAAAAGTGATTACTTGTACCTGTCCTTGTATTCCGAAGGCGTTTTTCCGGTATATTTTCTAAAGACCTGAGAAAAGTGGCCGGGGGAGGAAAAGCCGAGATAAGCCCCAATAGAACTGAATGATTTGTCCGAGTAGCGGAGGAGGCGTTTTGCTTCCTCCGTTTTTTCGGTGCGCCCGGCGGCGCACGTTTCTAACCGGTGCAAGTCCGGAATCCGCCCGGTAGTGGGAAGGATATAGCCGAAGGCAAGGGTGTCCGCCGTGAGGTGGAATCTGAAGGAAGCCGGATTCTGGGAACCTACTAACCCGAGGGCAAACCTCTGGCCTGACGAACAGAAATCTCATATAAGGTTATCGCTGAGGGTAAGACTGCGCGACAAGCCGAAGCCCAATAACTACACGGAATCAGCGAAAATAAATGAGGCAGGTAGATGGAGGGAAAGAAACGTGTGGTACCTGGGGAGGCCTGTACGATAGGCTCTGAAAGGAGTAACCACCGTTGCAAGACAGTGCTGAACGTACAGGAGTCAGCAGAGGTCATAGTAGCGGCATAGCCGTGAAGGACCGAATCAACAGGAGTCTTAAGTACGACCCGGAAAGGAAGAACGGGCACATGATTGCAGAAAACAAAGACAGCTGCTCGCAAAGAGATAGCGCGGAACGCAAAGGGTATGTGAGAGCGCACCGCTCGTTCAACCGGATATGGAAGGAAAGAGACAGTGCAGAGCCGGATATTCTCGGAAAGATCCTGGATAAGGGCAACCTGAACCGGGCCTATAAGAGAGTAAAGGCAAACAAAGGAGCGCCCGGAATCGATGGGATGACCATCGAGGACGCGCTTCCATGGCTGAGGGAACATCAAAGCGAGCTGATCGCAAAAATACGGAGTGGACATTACACCCCATCGCCTGTGAGGCGTAAAGAGATCCCGAAGCCGGACGGCGGAGTACGAAAGCTTGGTATTCCGACGGTAATCGACCGCATCATCCAGCAGGCAATCGCCAGCAGTTGATGCCCATCTATGAGCCGTTATTTTCGGACGGAAGCTATGGCTACCGGCCGGGAAGAAGCGCGAAGGATGCCATTCAAAAGATCAAAGAGTACGCGGAAAAGGGATACACAAGGGCGGTAGTTCTTGACCTATCCAAGTACTTTGACACGATCGATCATGTAAAACTGCTTAATCTTCTGAGACAGAATGTCAAAGATGAAAGAGTGATCCAGATGATCAAACGGTATCTGAAGAGTGGAGTGATGGAGGATGGTGTTGTAGTTCCGACAGTAGAAGGTTCCCCGCAGGGCAGTTCTGGGGGATTGGGGGTATCCCTCAACAAGCAGAATCGTCCTGTAGGACTACAGGACACTGCTTGCCATTATCATATATGTCATAAAAATGAGCGATTGCCACGGATTCATTGGCTAATATTACTTCTTGCCTGTACTAACACAGTTAAAGCTGGTATCATTGTAATTGTTACATGGGAATTAGCTGTTTCTAACAGCTAATACGGGAGCAACACTAAATATAAATGTTTACCCACCTTATTATTGTGATTGAGCTATAGGTGGCTGTGACTATGGTATCCTAAATACTGTGCTCAAGTTTGTAAGAACTTTGTGAATAATAAACTGTCATCGGAGGATTTGTGTATGAAGTTGGATGTAATTAATGATCCATGGATTACATGTACCATGACGGGCGGAAGCAGGAAAAAGTATGGAGCACGCGATACACTGCTGTATGCGGATGAAATAAGGAATATCGAAATTCCTGAGGCATTGACATACATCGATAATTTTGCGGTTGTTACCTTCCTTTCCATGCTGGTCTATGCATCATATCGCTTTAATGCGCAACGGCAGAAAATCAGACTTTTTCAGTCGGGGAAATTCGACATTCACAAAATTGATGAATATATCGATGGGTGCCGCAGTCGCGGAATCTTGTTTGATGTATTTGATTCGAAACATCCTTTCTTGCAGTGCAGTACTGATGAAATACGGGAGAAAGATTTGAAGCCCGTGGCGGTGGGAGCAATTGATGAAGTCTGCCTGAGCGGCAATAACAATGTATTTTACAGGGCGAACAGCAGAACGCCCCAGAATCCGAAATTGACACCTGAGAATAATGTATTTATGTGGCCGGAGCAGTTTGCCGCATCAGTTATGCGCAATCATATGTTTCGGACAGCATCCGGCAGGGGATATTCTTCATCGGGATTTGTTTATGGCGAGCCTCCGCTTGCGGTGATAGTAGAGGGAAAAAATCTGTTTGAAACTTTACTGTTTTCCATACCTGTACAGGACGAAGAACTGGCAGAGAATGATCTTCCGATGTGGGAGAGACCACGGTATAGGGCGAATATTGCCGAGGAAATCAGTGAGGAAAGATTCGGGTATTTGAACGCGCAGTTCTTCCCGACGATCAGTATCCATTATGGGGATCTTGATGAAAAATATGGACGGATCCTGTCTGTATATAAGGCGAGTCTCTATGCAGGAGCAGCGGAGAGCGAAAAACCATCCCATTACTATGAAAGCTTTATCCGCAATTCGACATCGTATCTCAAGTATTTGAAGAAAGATCGGGATGTTGTAGTGGAAAGATATGATGCCTCAAAACAGCTCTGGCAAAATCTGGCCTCGGCAGATGCATGGATCCTGAGCGAATGTGAAAAGGGTCTGGAGGCACAGGAGTTCATCGGAAGGCTACGTGATGAGCACCTGATCGATCAAGGTACGAGTTTTTCCTGTAAGGGATATGGCCTTATTATGACCACTACATCGGTTCATAATTCTGAACAGGGCATGATTTCCTGCGATATGCCTTTGCCTGTGCTTGCTGATCAGCATAAAATGCGGCAGTTGGAGTATATCCTGAAAGGAGTGCAGGGCGCACGATGTTGTCTCAAAAACAACGTGATTAAAATGTTGACTGAGATCAGTGAGAAAAAATCAGGAGTCTCAGATTTGTGCTTCGGAGATGGAGGAGTCCTCTCAACGACACTAACGCAGTTTGATGATCTCGAGGATGAGCGTGTCAGAAAGGGGTGGCTTGATCTGGTGTCTGAGGGGGATGCTGATGTGCTTACTGGAATAAAAAATCAGATTGTACAGGATGCATTGGTTATATTTGACGGTGTGCCAGTGCCAAAAAGCAACTTTATTGTAAAGAACATGTACAGGAACAGTCTTGCTGGCGCATTGAAAAAACGTGTGAAGGGAGAAAAATGAGATACGGAGATATCGGACAGAAGCTTGTTGCGAATCTGACCGGGAGCCCAAGGTCAGATCGGATCCTTTTGCGAAACCAACTGGGACTGACCTATGAACGAGCGTCTGTAAAAGCAAAATTTGCATTCCTGAATGTGTTGCCGGATGATGTACTTAACATGCCTGAAGGCGTCCGAAAGAACGCACTGATGAATGCATTCTTCTTTTCAGCCTGTGTATATGCGGTATGGCATACGGAAGAGTTCTACGTATCGGAGGAAAAAAGAAAGTTTGAAGAACTGCTGGGAAGACTTTACAAAGATCTCGATACGGATTCCGGGGAAAGGCGAATCGAGGATCTTCTCAATATGCATGCAGGAAATCCGAGCTTTGTCAAATTCCTGGGAAACTATGTCAGGCAGATGAAGAACAACCCTGAAACAGATCATGAGATTGATGAGCCGCGCCTGGCAGAGGACCTTATTTTTTGGAACAGCCACCGTCAGACATATGTGGATAAAAATGGGACAGAGCATGCAACCCTGTCAGTACAGGAAAAATGGGCGAATGCAATCGTAAAGACTGCAAGAGCAAAGAAGGAGAAATCATGACGGCAGAAACATTAGTAACAAAGCAGAAAATCCGCACAATTGCAGATGAGCTGACAGCAGCTCAAAGGCTTCCGTTAGTGGAAATCCATATTCTGAGGCCGGTGGCAGGAGAATTGCTGAACCGAGGTTTTGATGGAAGGCATAAGACCCTCGACTATGGCGGTACAACAAGAAATCGTTTTTCATCGCAATCTCTGAAACAGGCAATCCGCATTTCACATATGAAAGAAGGAGCCTATCACACCAGAATGCTTCCTACCATTGTAAAAGAGGCACTAGCGAAAAGAAATGGCGTGACGAAGGAATACATTTCGGATGTTGCACCTGTCATTGATGGTATTGTCAAAAAGACAAAACCGGATGCTCGGCTCGGAACAATTACATCACAGATCATGTCGATTTCCAGAGAAGATGTGCAGGCAATGGTGGATGCCATTCTGGCAGAGATACCTGTCGGAACCAAACCTGCGAAGACTGAAGATGCAGTGGCAAGGATCCGAAAAGTACTAAATGATAGCGCCGAGACAAGGGCGGTCGGAGAGAATGTTGCGCTACTGGGGCGCATGAGTACTGATGACTCTATTGATACGGTTTACTCGGCAGTACATATGAATCACGCATACAGCGTAAATGAGGCGAGTGGAGATGTGGATGACTATACCGCCGTGGATGATTATTTAAATGTGTATGGGGTTCCGGATAATGACAGTGAGAAGACGAAGCAGAGTGGTTCTGCATATATGGAGAGCACGGACATTGCTGCGAATGTCTATTATCAGTATGCATCAGTGAGTACCAGAATCCTCTTTGAAAACCTGATGCGAGGAAGGAAAACGGATCAGGAAACGGTCCATCAGGTGCTGGAAAATACCTATGCCGTTACTGAACAGTTTTTAAAGGATATGATCTTTATTCTTCCAGGGGCCAAGCAGAACTCCATGGCAACAGTATCCGTTCCAAGAGACGTGTATATTACCGTTGGAACGGGAGTGTATCCTTCTACGTTGGATGATATCTATGAGAGGACTATCTACGGAAATGGCTCAAAATCCGTTGCAGACCAGGCAGCCGGAAGGTTGATGAGAAAGATTGTCGAGCGCAGAAACGGAGCCTTCGCGGTCAATGAGTATGAGACGGAGTACTGGATTTCAGATGTGGATCCTGCACCAGATAGAACAGTCCGTATCCGTGTGCAGGAGCTATCTTCGATTCTGGAGGCATGACATGGCAGTATTGCATTTGCAGTTTCGTGGAGTGCTGCAGTCCTGGGGGGGCCGTGAGGAGTGGATGGCAAATCGCCGGACAGCATCTTCTCCTACGGAGAGTGCAGTGCTCGGTCTCCTTGCGTGTGCCCTTGGTATTGACCGGAATGACGAGACCGGACTCACGTTGCTCCAGAACAAAGTCCATATTATCTCACAGCCGGCGGAAGTTAACAGGAAGCTTGTGGATGAGCAGACAATCTCTATTGCGGAATATGAGCGGGAGGGAATTGAGCTGAACGGCTTTCCGAGTGCGGGAGGCGGCATCAAGAGAACCAATGCAGGTCCCGTATGGAGCGAAACATTCGGCAAGCAGTATGTAGAGGATTGCGTCAGTCATCCCCTGCGGGCGGATGTGGAAGGAGACAAAGAGACAATTGCCAGTATACAGAATGCGCTGCTCCATCCCGTGTATCCATACTATCTTGGACGCTACTGCTGTACACCCTGTGGACCGGTGATCATTCCACCTGAGGGGTAAGGCTTCTGCAAAAGGTCCCGCTCCTTTGGCGGGTGGAGAAAAGAAAATATGTATTTACAGGTATACAGACTTCGGCTTACAAAGACCTGTGCACAGGTACTTTCTGATGCACAGAAGATGCATCAGCTTCTCACAAGGCTCGCAGGAGAGTGCAGGGAAGTGGATAACCTGCTGTATAGAATTGAGAATAATAAGAATGAAATCTATCTCTTTGTTCAGACTGATGTCCTTTTAAAAGAAGATGAGAATCTGGAAGAGATCATGACAGTTGATCTTTCAAGGAAGCTTGTTTTTACAAATGGGGATGAGATCCGGTTTTCAGTGATTGTGTCCCCGCATGCAAAGAGTCATGGAAAAATCAGTTACTTTAAAACGGATGAGGCAGGAACTGCGCATGAGAAGAGAATACATTGGATGATGCGGAAACTTGAAACCTATGGGCTGAAGACGGTCTTCATCCAAGAGGGACGAAAGATTGAAACGCAGTTTTTCCGTCCAAAGAGCGGAAGAGGCACTTTTACATCGTATGAGTATCATGTGACGGGGATCATACAGCAGTCGGACCTCTTCTTTGCAAGATGGCGGAAGGGATTCGGCGAACATAAAGCATATGGAAGTGGAATGTTTCTTCTGAGGAGATGAGTTGAAACAGAAAAGCCTGAAGGAAAACAGTAGTATCAAGGATAGATTGGAATATCTCTATGTTGAGCATGCGATTATTGATCAAAAAGATTCCTCAGTAGAAATTCGACAGGGAGCAAACAGTATTCCTATCCCAATAGCTTCTATTGCGTGCCTTATCCTGGGGCCTGGGGTCACTGTCACGCACGCGGCAATTGTTGCTATTTCTGATAGCGGTTGTCTGCTGATCTGGAGCGGAGAACATATGCGTACTATGTATGCAACTGGGATACAAGACAACCGGTCGTCGCGAAATATTCTGAGACAGATAGCTTACTGGGCGGACCCGGACAAGCACTTGCTAGTCGTCCGCAGATTTTATCAGAGACGCTTCCCTGAAAAAAATATGGACGGATGGAGCATCCGGCAGATGCAGGGCGCAGAGGGAGTTCGCGTGAAGAACACATATCTTACATGCGCAAAAGAGTATGGCGTTACCTGGACAGAGCGACAGTACAACCGTGACGACTGGGAAGGACAGGAAGATATTCAAAAAGCATTAACTATAGGGAATAAATTTTTGTATAACGTGTGCCATGCCGCGATTGTGGCACTTGGATTCTCTCCTGTGATTGGTTTTATTCATACCGGAATGATGCGCAGCTTTGTCTATGACATTGCGGATCTCTACAAGGCAGACATAGTGATTCCGCTTGCTTTTTCGAATACTGCTAATGGAAAACAGCCGGAAGAAATGAGGGAGAGTGTACGGAAAAAAATGCAGGAAAAGCAGCTCATAAGGGTGATTGAGAAAGACCTTGAAAAACTGTTTGATGAAGTAGATGAGGAAGGCCAGACGGATGAGGGAGAACTATGGGGACCTAATGGCAACATTCCAGCAGGACGAAACTACGGGAATAAGACATGATTTTGCTATCGATAGAGCATGCATATCCACGTGTGGAGGGATATCTCTGCAGACATCTATATAAGATTAGACCGGGCGTCTTTGTGGGTTATCTGTCCGCTGCGCGTAGGATAGCACTTTGGGAACACATTCTAAAAGAACAGCCGGATATTGATGCAGTTCTGTGCTTCGAACAATCTAGGCAAATGCATTTTGTGTCAAATGGGTGTCCGACCAGAAAAGTGACAGAAGTAAATGGGTTGCAGTTCCTCCAGTATTCTAAGGAGATCAAAGAAGATTGGGAACAGTTGCTGGCAAAGCCTGACAGACTGAGAAGCGATGGCGTTCCTGTCAGGGGAAAGCCATTAGTTGAGCACATGATTGAAGCTGGAATATTCGCTAGATACCTTCTCCAACATTCTGCCTTTTCGTGTACATTTAAATTATTAGAGCGATACTGTAGCATTCAGGGCAAAACATTGCTCTCATCTATCTGCCATATCTGTGCAATACACGATATCGGAAAGGCAAACCCTTTCTTTCAATATAAAATTGGTTCAGATAAGGTAAAACAGATTCTTGCAAAATATTTCAATACATCTGATTTACAGGAAGAAGACGTGAGGGCGTTTCGGCATGAATTATACAGTAAAAAAATGCTGATCCAACTGCATCCGGATTTTCATACAGAAACCTGGGACGGATTACTTGAAGCTGTGGCTGATCACCATCAGGACAAACCCTCGCATAAAAACGATATCCCCGAGGGATTCGATGAGAATCGGTGGGTGAATAAAATTGTTAGACCGCTTGAAGCGAAAATCGAATCGGTTTTTCCTTTTACAGAATTCAGCTGTGAAGGTCATATCGATGTCGTATGTCGACTGATTGCAGGAATTCTGCGTTGCTCGGATTGGAGCGTTTCCTCGTTCGCAGATGAGATGACACGGAATGATGATTTATACATACAGTCTGTGGAGCGAAGGTGTCGTCAGTTTATTGAAGAGGGAGCAGTACAAAGCCATGTATTTAAGGAAAAATATAGTTATTCTGAGCTGTTTCCGGAATTGCAGAAGTATCCACTTCGACCTTTGCAGAAAAAGATTATTGATGTCGTAGCACAGCACCCCGATGCGCAGTGTATTATCATTGAGGACCAGATGGGGGCAGGAAAGACTGAGGCGGGGATTTTTGCAGCGATGAATCTGATCAAACGCAGTGGCAAGCAGGGCCTGTATATGGCTCTGCCAACAGGTGCTACTGCAGAAGCCATGCTTCCAAGAATTCAATCATTGCAAAAGGCGACTGGTTTATGGAGCGATATTGATGTAAGGCTTCTTACTGGTATGGCGTGGATGACAGAAGGAGAGGATGCGTTGGACAGATTGATGTGGACCAGGAGCGGGCCACGCAAACTGTTCGCGTCCCTAAGTGTTGGCACGGTTGACCAGGTAATGGCTGCTGCGGAAGATCTCCGCGCGGGAGATCTGCGTCTGCTTGGACTTTCTGACAAGGTGGTTATCATTGATGAGTTTCATGCCTATGATGCCTTTATGCTGGACATCATTAAGATTCTGCTAGCTTGGCTGAAAGAAATGTATGTGCCGGTAATTATCCTTTCTGCTACTCTGCAGAAAGAGACAATTAAGGAGATCATGTCTGTCTATGACAGGTCGATCACTGCAATGGCACTGCAGTCAGCCTACCCTATGATTACGGTGGCAGAGAAAGACAAGGTATCCCAGTATGCCACGGAACCCGCAATGCAGAAAAAGTACAAGATCCGTTATCTTTCATACGATAGTGACTGGACCGCCATGATTCTGGATTCCATTAGCACGGGAGGAAATACGCTGTGCATCTGTAATACGGTAAACCGGGCAGTACAACTCTATAAGCTACTGAAAAGCCGAATGAAGAATGTCGAGATCTGCCTGTACAATGCAAGGACCAATCCAGCTTGCAGAGAGAGTATTGGAAAGAAACTCGTCCTGACACTTGGGAAGGAGGGGAAAAAAGAAGGAAAGAGGCCCAGGGAGCTTGTTGTGGTAGCTACACAGATTGTGGAGATGTCAATGGATGTGGATTTTGACACGATCTTTACTGAGCTTGCACCTGCCGACAGTTTGCTTCAGAGAATTGGGAGAGTACGGCGGCATGATGATGAGGGAACCGTTCGAGAAAAGGGTTTTCAATCAGTGTTTTATATTATACAACCAAACCGTTCTAATCAGGGATGGGCATTGCCGTACAAAGACTACATACTCAATTCTACAGAACGAGTCATGGAAGAAATCAAGCTCCTTTCCCTGCCGGAGGATATACGCGATATTGTCGAAAGAACATACACAGCACCTGATGTGCTTGGCGAGATGCGCTCAGATATTAGTGTGCTGAAGGCATCGGCAAAGGGAAAGGAGTTAAGCAGACCACAAAAACATTGCTTTGAACCGAAAAAAAATTCACCAAGAGGCTATTTGCCGGTAACGCGTTATGCGGCTTACCAGACTGTTGATGCCTTAATACTGCCAAAGGTTGAATTTGAAAAAGTAAGAAACAGAAAGAAGTCGTTAAGTAAAGAGGAGTGCATCGACCTGATCAGAAATTATAGTGTGTCTTTGAGTGAGCAGATGCTGAAAAAACTAAACGGAGCCAGGATTGAGGATCAGGCTAAACCAATATTTCTATCAGGATATTCGATTATAGAACAACAATCAGGCTATGGATTCAGTTCCTGGTATGATGGGACGTTCATTCTGGAAGATAGTATAAATAATAGCTTATAACTTCTTAACGCTTACCCTTAAGAGTCAAAAATAAGGAAAAGTCCTTTATTTCCCTAGTGTCCCGTCCCTGCGCGGACGGATGGCTCAATACCCCTATGGATTAGCAGAACTTGTAAACCTAGTCCCGTCCCTGCGCGGACGGATGGCTCTGATGAGGTATATCAGGTCAATGTCAATGGCGGAGTCCCGTCCCTGCGCGGACGGATGGCTCTATCTTCTTCCGGCATCTCGTAGGTTTTGCCCTCGTCCCGTCCCTGCGCGGACGGATGGCTCGGAGTGGGCCATGATGGACGCTGACACAGTGGAGTCCCGTCCCTGCGCGGACGGATGGCTCTAATTGCCGGCATCATGATCTTCGAGGGATCTTGTCCCGTCCCTGCGCGGACGGATGGCTCCAACGATCATACCGAAAGTGCGGAGCTGCTTCCGTCCCGTCCCTGCGCGGACGGATGGCTCCCTCGCGAAAAACACTGCAACTTGGTGAGTAATGTCCCGTCCCTGCGCGGACGGATGGCTCATTGCGGGTTCTATCACTTGTGCCGCCCCCCTGGTCCCGTCCCTGCGCGGACGGATGGCTCCTCTGCAGATCAGATGGCGCATTTTACCAATCAGTCCCGTCCCTGCGCGGACGGATGGCTCCACTTAAGGAAGGTTGAAGAGGGATCTGCATTTCGTCCCGTCCCTGCGCAGACGGATGGCTCCCGGTATAGGTACTTTTGTTGAGCTCTGAGACAGTCCCGTCCCTGCGCGGACGGATGGCTCCGCAAGAAAAGGAAAATATATGATTAAAAGTGACGTCCCGTCCCTGCGCGGACGGATGGCTCTATTTAAGGCAGCTGAAAACTTTAGACGTAAAGGTCCCGTCCCTGCGCGGACGGATGGCTCTTAAATGCGACGGATGGAGAAGTCAGCATAGCAGTCCCGTCCCTGCGCGGACGGATGGCTCTTTGGAGAGAAAAATGAAAGACAAAATCTTGTTGTCCCGTCCCTGCGCGGACGGATGGCTCTCACCTTTTCGGGATTGATCCCGTACTCCCTGACGTCCCGTCCCTGCGCGGACGGATGGCTCCTCTCTTGCCTCTGATATGGTGAGATTGGCCTTAGTCCCGTCCCTGCGCGGACGGATGGCTCTGGCGTTACTCTCGAAATGCTGGAAAA
>NZ_DBHIDN010000018.1:0-34925 GCF_057251025.1 Shuttleworthella sp. | reverse complement strand
GTAAATGCCACTGGGTGCTAACCCAACTAAGATGAGGCTGTTTTTTCACAGCCCCTTTTCCGGTGGACGGAGACTGGTAATAATAGACAAAAAGGACAATGACTGTTTGTGAATGTTTTTGAACGATTTTGATTGAATGAAGGAGACGGCCATCCTATAATAGATAAATGAGAGGAGGGAAATATGTTAACCGCTGAGCGACACAAGTTCATTCTGGACCAGCTCAGAGAGAGGGGAGCTGTCCTCAACACGGAGCTCATGCAGGAGCTTCAGACCTCAGAGTCCACCATCCGCCGGGACATCAGTTTCCTGGCCGGGGAGGGCCTCTGTCAGAGGGTTCACGGAGGGGCGATTATAGAAGAGAGCCCATCCGGAGACCGGGATGACGCCGTCCTGCTTCGCAAGCAGCGCCATCGCAAGGAGAAGCTGGCGGTTGCCAGAGAGGCGGCCAAGCTGATCCGGGACGGAGAACTGATCTACCTGGACGCGGGCACGACGACAGAACTGATGATTGATTTCATCCGGGGCAAGAATCTGACCTTCGTGACCAATGCCATCAGCCATGCCAGGCGCCTGGGTCAGAGGGGATTTACCTGCTACATCCTGGGAGGACAGTTCAAATCGGTGACCGAGGCAATTGTGGGCGAGGAAGCCGGCCTGTCTGTGAGCAAGTATAATTTCGCGCGGGCTTTTCTGGGAGCGAACGGGGTTGATCTGGTGTCGGGATTTACAACGCCGGAGCTCAAGGAGGCCTATATCAAGCATCAGGCCATGGCAGCAAGCCGCAAGGTCTATATTCTGGCGGACGCCAGTAAGTTTGGCCTGGTGGCTCCGATCTCCTTCGGCGCATTTGCAGATGCAAGCGTCCTGGTGGCGGGCCCCCTTGATGACAAGTACCGTAGATGCAAGAACATTCGGGAGGTGAGCGAATGATCTACACTGTAACTTTCAATCCGTCCATCGACTACATTGTCGATGTGGACCACTTCAAGACCGGACAGGTCAACCGGACGCGGGGGGAGCACATCCTGCCCGGCGGCAAGGGAATCAATGTCTCCATTGTTCTCAAGAATATGGGGCATGAGAGCATGGCTTTAGGATTCATGGCCGGATTCACCGGCCGGAAGGTGGAGAAACTGCTGGCCGACAGCCGGGTTCAGAGCGATTTTATTGACGTGGCGGAGGGCATGTCCAGGATCAATGTCAAGCTTCGCAGTGATGAGGAGACAGAGATCAACGGGCAGGGGCCGGCGATCCGGGAGTCGGATATAGCCAAGCTCTATGACAAGCTGGGAAGACTGCAGGAGGGAGATTTCCTGGTCCTGGCCGGGGCCATCCCCGATGCCATGCCCGACTCCAGCTACGAGGATATCATGTCCTATCTCCAGGGCAGAGGGGTTCATATTGTCGTAGATGCCACCAGAGACCTTCTGGTCAATGTCCTGAAATACCACCCCTTCCTCATCAAGCCGAACAATCACGAGCTGGGAGAGATCTTCGGCGTGACCTTAGAGACCAGGGAGGAGATCATCGCCCATGCCGGGAAGCTGCAGGAGATGGGGGCCAAGAATGTCATGATCTCTATGGCCGGAGACGGCGGTCTTCTGCTCACGGAGGACGGACAGGTCTTCCACTCACTGCCTCCCAAGGGCAAAGTTGTCAATTCCGTCGGCGCCGGAGATTCGATGGTGGCCGGATTCCTGACCGGCTATATCGAGACGGGCAGCTATGAAGACGCCTTCTATATGGGACTTTGCACCGGGTCTGCCTCCGCTTTCTCCGAGGAACTGGCCAAGAGAGAAGAGGTCAAGGCCCTGCTTGAGAGCTTGGGACGCTAGAAAAGAGAATCCACAGGCGAGATCCGTGAGCGCATAAGAACTGTCGACGGATGTGAGCAATGACCGGGGCCAAGACGGCCGGGTCAGGAAAGGAAAGGAAATGAGAGTTAGAGATCTACTTGCCCCCCAGAGCATTGAGCTCAACGGAGCCCCCTCCAACAAGAAGGAGGCCATCGAGCAGATGGTTGCCCTCATGGAGAAGAGGGGGAATATCAAGGACATCGACACCTACCGGGCCGGTGTATTCGCCAGAGAAGAAGAGGGAACGACCGGCGTCGGTGAGGGAATCGCGATTCCCCACTGCAAGTCAGACGCTGTCAGCGAGCCGGGGCTTGCAGCCATGGTGGTCCCCAAGGGGGTTGACTATGAGGCCCTGGATGATGAGCCCGTTGACCTGATCTTCCTGATCGCGGCCCCCAATACGGAGGACAATGTTCACTTGGAGGTCCTGTCCAACTTATCCATGCTCCTTATGGATGAGGATTTCACAAGAGCTCTCAAGGCGGCCAAGAGCCCGGAAGAATTCCTGGATATCATCGAGAAGGCGGAGAATGCCAAGGCAGAGAAGGAGGCCGCCAAGGAGGACAAGGCCAAAGGACAGGCCGCCGATGCAGGCTCAGACAGGGGCTATGTCATCGCAGTCACCGCCTGCCCCACCGGTATCGCCCACACCTATATGGCGGCTGAGGCCATAGAGAAGGCAGGTGAGAAGCTGGGAATTCCGGTCAAGGTAGAGACGAGAGGATCCTCCGGCCCCAAGAACATCCTGACGGCAGAGGATATCCGGAGGGCCGCCGGTGTCATCATCGCCTGCGATGCCAAGGTACCCATGGACCGCTTCGACGGCAAGCACCTGATCGAGTGCAAGGTCGCTGACGGCATACACAAGGCGGAAGAGCTGGTGACAAGGGCATCCGCCTCGGACGCTCCCATCTATCATGCCGCCGGTGAGGCAGCAGAGGAGACGGAGGAGCAGGCAGCGGATTCCATCGGGCACCAGGCCTATACCCACCTGATGAGCGGCGTATCTCACATGCTTCCCTTCGTAATCGGCGGCGGTATTATGGTGGCGCTGGCCTTCCTGATCGATACGATCGCAGGCTATGGCGCCTCTGCAGGTTCCGCCTTCGGCACCATGCTTCCCCTGTCCGCCTTCTTTAAGTATGCGGGCGGCCTGGCCATGGGCATGATGGTTCCTGTCCTGGCCGGATACATCGCCTACTCGATTGCGGACCGGCCGGGCCTGGCGGTCGGCTTTACCGGAGGCCTTCTGGCTACCTCCGGGAATGCCCTCTTCAGCAGCTATAACTGGACGAACCTGGATGCCTTCAATAATTTCATCGGGAACTTCGCCTTCCAGGGGGCAAACGGAGGATCTACGGTATCCGGTTTCCTGGGTGGTATCGCGGCCGGCTTTGTCGCAGGATTTATCGTGCTCTGGCTCAAGAAGCTGACGGCGAAGCTGCCTGCCAGCCTGGACGGAATTCGCCCCACTCTGATCTATCCCCTGGGCGGAATCTTCCTCATCAGCCTCCTGATGTGCTTCATCTTCAACCCCCTGATCGGTCTGATCAATGCGGGTCTGTCCTCGATGCTGACTGCCTTAGCTGATGCCAATCTTCTGGTTGTCATGGGACTGATCCTGGGAGGCATGATGGCCATTGACATGGGCGGCCCCATCAACAAGGCAGCCTACGTCTTCGGTACCGGAATGCTCTCTACGGCAGCCGGTCTGATGGCCAAGGGGGCTGCGGCAACAGATCCTGCGGTCGTTGCCTGCTATGTCGCCATGGCAGCCGTTATGGCCGGAGGTATGGTTCCCCCCATCGGGATTGCCCTGGCAACCATCTTCTTCCCCAAGAAATTCTCCAAGACCCAGCGAGATACCAAGGTATCCCTCTTTGTCATGGGAGCGTCCTTCATCACGGAGGCGGCCATCCCCTTCGCGGCAGCAGATCCTCTTCACACCATCCCGGCGACCCTGGTGGGTTCTGCCATTGCCGGCGGCCTGTCGGCCCTCTTCGGCTGTACCCTGATGGCACCTCACGGCGGAGTCTTCGTCTTTGCGACGATTGGCAATCCCCTCTTCTATATCATCGCCTGGGCTGTCGGTTCTGCAGTCACCTGCCTGCTCCTGGGACTATTGAAGAAGAATGTGGAGGAATAATATGGAAATATTGCAGGGAAAGAGTGTCTTCGGCGGAGTGGCCATAGGCCCTCTGTCCGTATTCGCACAGGATGAGATCCTGGTAAAGCGGCAGAAGGTCTCCGATATCGAGGCGGAAATAAGGCGTTATCATGAGGCGACGGAGGAGGCCAAGAACCAGCTGAAGGACCTCTACAAGAAGGCGGTCAAGGAAGTCGGCGAGGCTTCCGCCGCGATCTTCGATGTCCATCAGATGCTCCTCGAGGATCTGGACTATGTGGATTCGGTCGAGAACATCATCCGCAATCAGGGCCTGAATGCCGAGTACGCCGTGGCGACGACCGGGGACAACTTCTCCAATATGTTCGCGGCTATGGATGACGATTATATGCGGGAGAGAGCGGCAGATGTCCGCGACGTCTCCGACCGTCTGGTCAAGGTCTTGGCCGGAGCCGCAGACAAGGGGTCCCGGACAGATGAGCCCAGCATCCTCTTGGCGGATGACCTGGCCCCCTCGCAGACGGTACAGCTCGACAAGTCCAAGGTCCTCTCCTTCGTGACCAGACACGGATCCACCAATTCCCATACCTCTATCCTGGCCAGGACCATGAATATCCCGGCCCTGATCGGGGTGGACTACAGGGATGATATGCAGGGCAAGCTCGCGGTCGTGGATGGTTATGCCGGAAAGCTCATCATAGAGCCGGACCGGGAGACCCTGGAGACATACCAAAAGAAACAGGCTGAGGATGCCGAGAAGGCCAGACTCCTCCAGGAGCTCAAGGGGAAGGAGGATGTCACCTTAGACGGCAAGCACATCCACCTCTATGCCAACATCGGCGGTGTGGGGGATGTCGCGAGCGTCCACGCCAACGACGCGCAGGGAATCGGCCTCTTCCGGTCGGAATTTCTCTATCTGGAATCCGATGATTTCCCCACGGAGGAGGAGCAGTTCCAGGCCTATAAGACGGTCGCCGAGAATATGGCCGGCAAGAAGGTGATCATCCGGACCTTGGACATCGGCGCAGACAAGCAGGTGGACTATTTCCATCTGGACCGGGAGGACAATCCCGCTCTCGGATATCGGGCCATCCGCATCTGCCTGACCCAGCCTGAGATCTTCAAGACCCAGCTGCGGGCGATCTACCGGGCCAGCCACTTCGGGACTATTTCCATTATGTTCCCCATGATCATCTCCGTAGAGGAGGTCAGACGGGCTAAGGCGATTGCCGAAGAGGTCAAGGCGGAGTTGGAGGAGCTGGGTCTTCCCTATGGCGATGTGGAGCTGGGAATTATGATCGAGACGCCGGCGGCAGCCATTATGTCGGATGAACTGGCCAAGGAGGTCGACTTCTTCTCAATCGGGACCAACGATCTGACCCAGTACACCCTGGCGATTGACCGGCAGAACCCCAAGCTGGAGGCCTTCAACGACAGCCATCACCCGGCCATCCTGCGTGAGATTGCCATGGTGATTGAAAATGCTCATAAGCATGGAGCCTGGGCCGGAATCTGCGGGGAACTGGGAGCCGATACCAGTCTCACGGAGACCTTCATCAAGATGGGAGTGGACGAGCTGTCTGTCAGCCCCTCAATGGTCTTGCGGGTCAGAGACAAGATCCGGTCCATCGACAGCCGGAAATAATGTAGAATATTGGCCCTGCTTGACAGCGGTCAGCCAGCAGTTACAATAGTTATCATAGAACTCGTATATGGAGGAGGATCAAGCGATGAAGTCATTTGAATTTACGGTTCAGGATCCCGCAGGCATGCATGCCAGACCGGCAGGCCTCCTGGTCAAGAAGGCCAAGGAGTATGAGAGCAAGGTGGTCATCCACTTCGGCGGCAAGTCCGCAGACTCCGGCCGCATGATGGCTATTATGAGCCTGGGAGTCAAGCAGGGCGATACCGTGACGGTTGAGGTCGATGGAGCCGATGAGGAGAAGGCTGCTGCTGAGATGGAGGCCTTCTTCAAGGAGAACCTGTAAGAAGCCGGTCTGAAGGATCTAAAAGGGACCTAAAAGGAGGATCCTCTGATCGGACTTTACAGGAAGGAATGATGATAAGCTCCCCACAGGGCAGATCTTGAGAATCTCTCAAGACCGCTCTGTGGGGAGCTTTATTAGGCCTATGGGAATCGTAAGCGGGGAGGGGGAGATCAGCGATTGGACTCCAGCATGTCCATCTTCATCTCGTAGTAGGCGGGGGACATGTCCAGATAGTGGATGTGGGGATTCTCGAAGCGCTGCTCGGTATCCCAGATCTCATCGGCCAGCTGTTGTCTGACATAGGAGGCAATCTCTCTCGCAGATGGGAGCTCACCGACTCTACTTCCACCCTCAATGATCTTGGTCTGCAGCTTCTTTGCGGTGCAGTTCTCGAAGGCGCGCCGCTTCCAGGGCTTGATGGGATCTACGAATTCATAGCGGCCGGACAAGTCCAGAGTCTCTCCCTGCCGGGTGATCAGGTCGGCCACGGCATGGCCGTCGGCATTGTAGATCCGGTAGACATCTTTGAGACCAGGATTGGTGATCTTCTCCGGGGTCTCTGAGAGCTTGATGCGAGGCACCATAACGCCATCCTCCTCGACGGCGCAGAGCTTGTAGACGGCGCCGAAGACGGGTTCCGACCTGGAGGTGATCAGGCGCTCGCCGACGCCGAAGGCATCCACCTGACCGCCCTGGTCCAAGATGGACCGAATGGTGTACTCATCCAGGCTGTTGGAGATGACGATCTTGGCGTCGGTGAAACCGGCCTCATCCAGCATTCTTCTGGAGCGGGCCGTCAAGTAGGCCAGGTCGCCGGAATCGATGCGGATCCCATAATTCGCGGAGGTGATCCCCGCCTCCCGCATCTCTCTGAACACCTGAATGGCGTTGGGCAGGCCCTGGTGGAGGACATCGTAGGTGTCCACCAGGAGGATGCAGTTATTGGGATAGATCGAGGCGAACTTGCGGAAGGCCTCCAGCTCACTCTGATAGAACATAACCCAGGAGTGGGCCATGGTGCCGCTGACCGGGATGCCGAAATACTGGCCGGAGGAGACGGTGGCGGTTGCGGCGACACCGCCGATATAGGCGGCGCGGGCCCCGTAGATGGCGGCGTCGTTGTTGTGGGCCCTTCTGGCTCCGAAGTCAGAGACCGGACGGCCCTCCGCAGACCGGACAATCCGGCGGGCCTTGGTGGCGATGAGGGACTGGTGGTTGATCTGGGCCAGAAGCTCCGTCTCAATCAGCTGAGCCTCCACCAGGGGGGCGACTACCGTGACGATCGGCTCATTGGGATACATGACCGTCCCCTCGCGGAAGGCGTAGAGGTCGCCGGTGAAGCGGAAGTCGGCCAGGTAGGAGAGGAACTTCTCGTCGAACTGTCCCAGAGAGCGGAGATAATCGATGTCCTCGGGGTCGAAGTGGAGGCCCTCGATGTACTCTACGATCTGTTCCAGACCGGTGAAGATGGCAAAACCGGCCGAGTCCGGATTTTTCCGATAGAAGACATCGAATGCCACATGGGAATCCTGATTCTCCAGAAGATAGTAGCCGTTGGCCATGGTCATCTCGTAGAGATCCATCATCATGGATACATTGCGCTCATCGTAAATGTTCATGAATACTCCTCACCGCCCTAGGGGCAGGCTCTTCATACTGTGTTGAGAAGATTTTAGCATAATTGACTTAAATCCGTCGAAAAAATAGGTCTCGAATCGGAATGACTTGTGCCGGAATGGTTTTACTAAGGAAGAACCATAAAATATCAGGCATCCTATAGGAAGAAGCTATAACGCTTGATTCAATTTATATTCTATGCAGGAGGCCGGGGATATGCTAAATTAGAGCCTGTGCTAAGTCGGGCGAAGGCATCGAGGAATAAGATATGGCAAATATTATTGAGGTGAAAAATCTGAGCAAGCGATTTGCCCTGGCGGATCGGGAAGTCACAGCCCTCTCCAATATCAATCTGGATATAGAGGAGGGGGACATCTACGGGATCATCGGACTCTCCGGGGCAGGCAAATCGACCCTGGTCCGCTGTCTGAATTTCCTGGAGCTTCCCACGGAGGGAACTGTCTCCATCGAGGGAAGAGAGCTGGGGCGTCTGTCGGCCGGGGAACTTCGCAGGGAGCGCACCAGAATCAGCATGATCTTCCAGAGCTATAACCTCCTCATGCAGAAGAATGTGCTGGATAACATCTGCTTTCCCCTGACCATTCACGGGGTATCGAGAAAAGAGGCCAGAGCCAAGGCCATGGAACTGCTTGCGACGGTTGATCTGGAGGACAAGGCCAAGGCCTATCCGGCCCAGCTCTCGGGAGGACAGAGACAGAGGGTGGCTATTGCCAGGGCCCTGGCCTCGGATCCCAAGATCCTCCTCTGCGACGAGGCGACTTCCGCCCTGGACCCCAAGACGACGAATTCGATTCTCCAGCTCCTGCGGGAGATCAATCAGAAGCTGGGAATCACCATTGTGATCATCACCCACCAGATGTCCGTTGTACAGGAGATCTGCCGGCATGTGGCAATCATCGATGAGGGACAGATCGCGGAGAAGGGAGAGGTCGAGGAGATCTTCAACCATCCCAAATCCAGGGCGGCCAAGCTCCTCATCATTGAGGGCAAGGACCCGGAGGCCTGGACAGACGGGCCCGGCCGGACGAGGGAGGAGCTCAAGGCGGATCGGAAGATCCGGATCGTCTTCTCCGGGAACTCATCCTATGAGCCGGTTATCTCCAATATGATTCTCACGACAGGCTATGCGGTGAATATCCTCCTGGCGGACACCAGAGATGTGGGCGGCGTCGCCAAGGGGCAGATGGTCTTGGGACTTCCGGAGGAGGAAGAGGCCCAGGCTGCCATTATCTCATACCTAAGAGAACATGGACTGGCAGTAGAGGAGGTGAGCGATCATGTCCAGTGACGTAATTCTTATGATCATCCGGGGAATCGGAGAGACCCTCTATATGACCATCCTCTCATCCGTCTTCGGCTACATCTTAGGCCTGCCCTGGGGCATCGCGCTGACAGTGACCGGCCGGGAGGGGATCCGGCCCAATCGGGTCGCATACCGGATCCTGGATATTGCGAGCAGCATCATGCGAAGTGTTCCCTTCCTTATTATGCTGATCCTGCTCATGCCACTGACCGGCCTGCTTCTGGGCAAGACCTATGGGTCCACGGCGACGGTTGTCCCCCTGACCATCTCCGCAGCGCCCATGATAGCCCGCATGGTGGAGTCCTCTCTCAACGAAGTGGATCCCGGAGTCATCGAGGCGGCGCAGTCTATGGGCTGCTCCAACGGGAAGATTATCAGCAGGGTTCTTCTGGTGGAGTCCCGCGTCTCGCTGATCACAGGCGCGACCATCTCGGTCGGAACCATCCTGGGCTACTCGGCTATGGCCGGAGTCATCGGGGGCGGCGGCCTTGGAGATATCGCTATTCGCTACGGCTATTACCGCTATCAGGCGGATATCATGATTGTCACGGTCGTTCTTCTGATCGTCCTCATGCAGCTCTTCCAGCTGCTGGGAACATGGATCGCCAATCGGGTGGACAAGCGGAGGCTGTGATCCGGCGTCTGACTGAAGAGAAGGAAGAGAGAGTACAAGAACATAAAAGAGAATACAGATAAGAGAATACAAAGAGATAAATAGACAAAGAGACAAAGAGACAGAGAAAAGAGGTAAGAGATGAGAAAGAAGATTGTATCGGTGGTATTGGCGGCAAGCCTGGCTCTGGTTGCACTGGCCGGATGCGGCGCGTCCGGTAAATCCGACTCCAAGTCCGGCGGGGCCTCGAAGACGACCCTCAAGGTGGCGGCTTCCGCGACCCCCCATGCGGAGATCCTGGAGCATGTCAAGGCCGAACTCGCCAAGGAGGGCGTGGACCTGCAGGTCAAGGAGTTCAGCGATTATGTTCAGCCCAACAGCGTGGTTGAGTCCGGGGACTTTGACGCCAATTACTTCCAGCACGTGGTATATCTGGAGAACTTCAACCAGGAGAAGGGAACCCACCTGGTCGATGCGGGAAAGATTCACTATGAGCCCTTCGGAATCTATGCCGGGAGAAAGAAGATGCTCTCCGATCTGGCCGACGGGGACACGATTGCCGTTCCCAATGATACGACCAACGAGGCGAGAGCCCTTCTTCTCCTCCAGGAACAGGGCCTGATCAGCCTGAAGGATGGAGCCGGCATCAAGGCTACGATCCAGGACATCACGTCCAATCCGAAGAATCTGAAGATCCAGGAGCTGGAGGCAGCCCAGGTCAGCCGGGTCAAGGGCGAGGTCGCATTTGTTGTCCTAAACGGCAACTATGCCAAGCAGGCAGGCCTGGATCCGGCCAAGGATCCCATCGCTGTTGAGAAGAATGATGGCGAGGCGGCCAAGAATTATGTCAACGTCATTGCCGTCAAGGAGGGCAACCAGAATAATGACGCTGTGCAGAAGCTGGTGAAGGTCTTGAAGTCCGATGACACCAAGAAGTGGATCACTGAGAAGTACGGGCAGTCAGTGATTCCCTATGTGGGTCAGTAAGAGAGGAGCGCTTCATGGGAATCCGCGAAGACGCACACCGGATGAAAATGCTCTCGCCCCGGGCGGCGGCTACATCCCTTGAGATAAGGAATCAGGCCCTTGAGGCTATGGCAGAGGCTCTTCGCGCTCACGCTAAGGAGATATTCGCCGCCAATGCCCGGGATCTGGCGGCGGCCTCCGATGTAGGGCAGGCGGTCTTAAAGAGGCTCAAGTTCGATGAGGGAAAGCTGGCAGATGTCCTGGAGGGAATCCGCCAGCTGATTGCTCTCCACGACCCCATCGGCGTCCACCTCCTGGACCGGCAGCTGGATGTCGGCCTGGACCTGCACCGGATCACGGTCCCCATCGGGGTCATCGGCCTGATCTTCGAGGCCCGTCCGGATGCCCTGGTCCAGATCTCCTCCCTCTGCATTAAGTCCGGCAACTGCGCCATCTTAAAAGGAGGCAGGGAGACCGCCGAGACCAACCGGGCCCTCTTTCAGGTGATTGATGCGGCTGTGACGGCGGCGGGACTTCCGGCCGGCATGCTGCGCCTGGCAGAGGATCACGCGGAGATCGATGAGCTTCTGACCTGCGATCGGGATGTAGATCTGCTGATCCCGCGGGGGTCGAATTCCTTCGTCCGCTATATCATGGACCACACGAAAATTCCCGTCATGGGACATGCCGACGGGATCTGCCACATCTATGTGGATCGGGGGGCGGACAAGGCAGAGGCAATTTCCATCCTGCTCGATGCCAAGACCCAGTACACGGCTGCCTGCAATGCAGTGGAGACCATTCTTGTGGACCGGGCGATCGCGGAGGACTTCCTGCCCGGGCTCTCTGCTGCCATGGAGGAGGCGGGTGTCCTTCTGCGGGGAGATGATGAAGTCCGAAATTGCCTGGCAGCTGCCGGGGGCGAGGACCGGAGAATGCGGGAACTGACGGAGACCGGCTATGCCACCGAATATCTGGCCCTGTGCGCCTCCGTCAAGCTGGTAGACGGCGTCGAAGAGGCCTGCCGGCACATCAACCGCTATGGCAGTCATCACACCGACTGTATTGTGACGGAAGATGACAGGGCGGCTGACTATTTCCTCAGGATGGTGGATTCCGCCGGGGTCTATCGCAACTGCTCCACCCGCTTTGCCGATGGATTCCGCTATGGATTCGGAGCGGAGGTTGGAATCTCCACTTCCAAGATTCACGCCAGAGGGCCGGTCGGAGTCGAGGGCCTGGTCACCTATAAGTACCAGCTGATCGGTCATGGACAGGTCGTGGGCGACTACGCGTCCGGGAAGAGCCGGTTTCACTTCAAGGACCTGTGAGGAGGTCTCAGATCTCCTGGATGAGCCGGCGGGCGCAGTCGAGATCCCGCTCTTTCACGGAGATCGTATAGCGGACCTGCCGGCGGGCGGAGGCCGACTGGGAGCCCCCGGTCTCTGCGGCAGATCCCGCCTTCATCTGAAAGGGCATCTGGGATGTGAGCTTGAAGCCGATATCATGCTCTGAGAGAAGACTTACCACCTGGTTCCTTCTCTGGGCATCGACATTGGAGCACAATACAGAATAGTCGAACATGGATGCCTCCTTTGGGGATGAACGGACATTCTTTGTCTGCTTATTAGTTTAGCAATGCCCTGATCGGATTACAATTCATCCCTGCGGAAGGAATAGCGTAAGTTTTGCCGCCTTTTACCTTACCATAGGGGTGTTCTCTTTTGCTCTTTTCTGACTAAAACGTTACACATCTCAATGGAAAATTTTCCTGCATTGAAATCCGAGATTCCAGTGCGGAAGTAAATTCCACCGCACGTTCTAAATTGCTGTGTTTAAAAGGATCTTATGCGCATTATCTTACTGACTTTGCTATAATGAGGCAAAATGCCCATCAAAATGGAGAATGTAAAATAAGAACCATATAGGGCAAGGGAGAGTAAAATCGTAGTGGTTATGGCCTGTTCCGTATTTGTCCTCCTGCATGATCTGCGTCTGCGAAAGACCTCGTTCGCCGCAAGGATTCTGCTTGCCCTTGATCGGACTTCTTTTGGGATTTATCTCTTCCATATGGTCTTTATTATGATTTTTCTGAGAGAATTTGCTTATAATCCATATGCCTCACCTTACGGGGATGTGTTTATCCTGGGACTTTGGCTCGCAATCAGTATTCTGAGTTATCTCCTGGTAGCTCTATTACAGAAAATCCCCGGTTTGAAGAAGATCTTCTAGGGAAATCGCAGTGCCTGTTGCATGAGTCGCAGTCAAGTCCCGAAAGTGAGAGCTATAGGACAAGCATCACGTTCGGGCAGGAGAATAAAGGAGCGTTATCGTGAGTTCAATCGAGATCCGCAAAATCGGAATTACAAAATTAAATACGGATGTGATTGTAAATGCAGCAAACACAGGCCTTCGGGAAGGCGGCGGAGTATGCGGGTATATTTTCCGTGATGCCGGTTCGGCCGAAATGACTGCGGCATGTCGAAAAATAGGTTATTGTGATGAGGGTTCTGCGGTTATTACCCTCGGTTTTCATTTGCCGGCAAAGTATGTTATCCATGCGGTCGGACCTTGCTGGCGCGGAGGAGAGCATAACGAGCCCAAGCTATTGTATAGCGCTTATAAGCAATCGCTTCTTCTTGCGAAGGAGCACAATCTGCATTCCGTAGGGTTTCCGTTGATATCTGCAGGAATATACGGATATCCTGTGGATCAAGCCTGGAGAAAAGCCATTCAGGCATGTAAAGACTTCATCGATGCAAACCAGGATTATGAAATCAACATTGTATTTGCTGTTTTGGACGATAAGATTAAATCCGTCGGAGAGAGCACAATCCGTCAAATTGCGGGAGACAGCCTGAAAGAAACCGAGTCTGCAAAGGTAAGTGCAGCCACTAAGGAATCAGCTTATCAGTGGTGCGGCAAATATGAGATATTGTTCCGCGTGATTTCTGCAGAGGAAGAATTGAGAAATTGCCTAAGCCATTATTCTGTTTACTCGGCTCCGAAAGATCATATCGGAATGTATTCGATCCTTGATGAATGCATAGAAGAGGCTTATTCGTATGGGCTTGTAGTTAGCAATTATGGCCAGATTATAGAAGAAACAGGAATCTCTGATAGGGATCTTCAGAGTCCGGCAGAACAATGGTGTGATTCGCTGACACAAGAGCAACTTCTTGCTTGCATCGCATGGCATTTCAGAAGGGATCATTTTTCGGAGGGAAGTTGGATATCTGATTCAGTGGCTTGTGGACACATGTTGACTATGGTGCAGAGCTATCTGAAAAAGAAGCGTAAGTTTGTAAATGATGTGATACCGATATCCGAAAAATAAAAAGATAGATAGAGTGTCATGATTGCAAGCACCCATTTATGTATAAACCGGAACGGATAAGTGGTTGTAAAAATGTTTCTGGTCATTACGATGACTACGCTCAACCTTTCCGCTATGCCGAGGTGTGTGTGGCCGAATTCGCTTGTGCTTGATGCCAAGGCCATTGCAAGCCAGATCCAGCGGATGTGTGCCTTTTGCATTCCGGTGATTGGAATAGCAAAACTTCAATAATAGACAATTCAAAATTGACCGTTGGAACAAATAAAAGACCGTTGAGAAGTCCTCCCATTGAAATGGACTTCTACTGTGAGTAAATTTTAAATATCCGATAGAGGATAGTCCATATGGAGTTTTGAAAGTTCGAAAAACAATGAGTTTATCAGAAGAGATCTTTATGAAAACATATTTCGAGAGAAGGAAAGAGGGGGACCAGTGGAAGCTAAATTAGAGGTGAGAGAACTGAGCAAGCGATATGGGGACTTTTCTTTAGAGAAGTTGTCCTTTTCTCTAGAGAGGGGAACAATTACCGGCTTCATTGGAGAAAATGGTGCAGGGAAGACAACGACTCTTTCGGCACTGCTGGGCCTGATCAAACCGGATTCCGGCGAGATATTTTTGGACGGAAAGAAGGTAAAGAGCCTATCCGGCATACAAGCTGTCAGTTACCTGGAGAGCAACCGGGACCTATATTCATCTGTATCTATGAAGGAGTATAAGCGATTTATCAGCCGTGTTTATAAGAAGGACTGGAGCGAAGAGAAGTATCAGTATTACATGAAAAAATTTGGGGTCGAAACATCCAAGCGGATTAAGGACTTGTCAACAGGAATGAGATTGAAGTTCTATCTGGCGATTGAATTGTCAAAGCAGCCAGACCTCATCCTTCTCGATGAACCGACATCCGGGTTGGATCCTCTAGCCCGACTGGAGCTCCTGAAGATACTTCGGGCGATGGTTGAAAGAGAAAAGACGACGATCCTTTTTTCTTCCCATATCACCTCTGACATTGAGAGGATTTCTGACAAAGTGATATTTCTGCATCAGGGCAGGATTCTGCTTGATCTAAACGAGAAGGAGATCGAAGAGCAGTATCGTGCAATTGACAAGAGCAAGTTGGAGAATCTCGATCAGAAGAGCCGCCAGCTTATGATGGATCAAGGATATCACAGTGGGAACCGTCTTATCTTCCAAAGAGATATCGTCAGAGACAATGAAGATATTACACAGAGTGCAAGTCTGGATGAAGTGTTTGCTTTGCTGACAGGGGGTAAGGAAATTGATTGAATTAGTAGTAAAAGATTTTCGGTTTACGAAAAAAATACTCTTGTTTACATTGGTATATTGTATTGCAGTTCCAGTAGTATTGTTGGCAGATAACGATGCGAAATATTCGCTGGCGGATCTACTACTTCCACTCGTCCTGATCACAGCTCCTATGTCAAAAATGATGCAAATGGAGGACAAGGGAAGTGGGATTATTTTTCGAAAGACGCTTCCCTTCTCCAGTATGCAGATCGTTGGAGCACGTTTTCTGTTTGGCCTCTTACTATTAGGAATGAGCGAGATCATGCTGGCCCTAGTGAAGACATTGATCTTTAAAACAGAGGATTTAGGCAGCTCCTTCAATCATTCCGGCATGATGCTTCTGGGCTTTTCCATATATTTTGCGTTTTTTATGGCCGCCTACTATTGGAAGGGCTTTTTTGCAACGCAGTTCTGTGTCTATGCACTAGTCGTAGTGGCGCTTCTCGGGAAGAAGATGGTTTCAAGTCAGACTATGCAGGCGCTGAAAGAAATTATCTCAAGCAAGAGTAAACTCTTCTTCATGATACTGGCTATCTGGGGGATCAGTTTCTTGCTCTGCTCTTACTTAGAGAGTAGACGGAAGTTGGATTGATTATTGGTTTTATACCACAATAGCATATGGTTCATCAGAGTGTTTACAACTGGATCCAAATCTGAAGTACAAAATTTTAGTAGGAAACGAATATGTGGTGGTTCCAGTTTTGGCGACAAGTGGATCAGGGAGACTGAGATGGAGGCGCGGACAAAAAAGTTTGGGACTCTCTAAGGGATCCGGAAGGAGGATCTTATGTACTCAAAGGATGATACACTGGCCGGGTAATAGCCGCATACTGAGTGGTCAAAGATGAATTTTGCGAAAGGACCTTGAACCTATCAGCAAGCCGCAGATTAGGAAAACAGAGGATGCCGTGACCGTTTCGGATGAATCCGCAAGACTTCATCTTGAGCGTACTATTAAAAATATCGGTAAGGTCGAAGCAAGCGGCGCTCAGACCGCAGAAGGATTTGTTGTTCTTAAAGGCAGTCACATTTCTTTGGTGGATGACAATACAATCCCTGCTGTTATCAAAGAGCGCCGAAAGAAAGTACCCGTGGACGAGCAAGGCGTTCTGCAGGAGGATATGCTTTTTACCAGTCCTTCTTACGCTGCAATGTTCGTTATTGGAAAGAGTGCAAACGGTCTGACAAGCTGGAAAACAGAAAGCGGACAATCATTGAAATCGCTTGAGTCAACCGAAACGGAGTAACATTTATGAAGCATAAGATGAAGGTTCAAGTCCCCGTTGAAAAGCGCGGTCCCTTTAGCATCAAGAAAACCGTCATGGAGACCCGCACCATTGAGGTGGACGGCAAGACCTATAAGAAAATGAAAAAGGAATGGGAGAATCGCCCGTACTCCATTGATGAGATGATGCTCTACGATGATCTGTTCGATGGAGACTAAACACAAGGAGAAAACTGTATGGCAGGGAAAAATGAAATTGTAGAGGCTGGTAAGGCAGAGTTGCTGAACATTTTTACAGAAGAGGAAGATAAAAAAGGAACCGATCTGCTTGCTATGTCCGATTTCTTTGAGGTGTTTATTGGCAAAATTGAGGCCGAGATGGGATCGGACACAGCTTGGAAGGCGTTCCATAACATTGAGGGATTTATTGGAGAAATAGCTACGGCAATCAAAGGCGGTTTTAATATATCCAAAATGGGTATGCTTGTTGCGGATTATTCTCATTTCAGTCAAGATATTATTGACGGGCTGAAAGAGGGAATTTATCATGTTGGGCAGTCCAGAGAGGTGGCGGGGAATCTGCGCCCAGCTATCTTAGACGAGAACGAGCATCTTGTGAAATTCTTCACTCTGAAGAAAGCGGTTAATCCCTCAAGCGTTCTTTCAGATATCTCGACATTATCCATGCAGGTTTCTCTTCAACGGATATCCTCCCAGATTGAAGACATCGGCAGGGATGTAAAGGGAATGTTTGATTTTACCCGCCGCGAGGCTTTAAGCAATAAGTTCATTTGTGCACGGGATAAAATAATGCTGGCTGCCACGGCATCTGAAGAAGAGCGAGAACTTTATTTGAAAGAAGCAGACACGTATTTAATGGAAGGTCTCACTGCCCTTTATTCGGATGTTAATGCCCAGGTGAAGGCTTTGGCTGGTATCAAAGGACCATTTGCAAGTGTCAAGGCTATAGACTCAATTCTGTCGTATATCAATGAGGATATGCAGATGATTCCGCGGTATGTAGGGTTGCGGGTTTATCTGTTCAATTATCGCGGCAAAGCAGATGATGCAAATCGTATACTTGGAGAATATCGCTATCAGCTTCAGAAGTTGTTTGGACGAAAACTTGGTGATGGCAAATACACGGCATTGGAGTTGATCCATAAAAACTATCCCTATGATGAGGAGAATGTTGATTTCTGGCTTGAAAAGCCAAAGCAGATGCTCGGCGTAATTGATTCTTATGAAACCATGCCGGCACAAAAAACCAAAGATGTGTTTTACATAGATGTGGAGGGTTCTGAAGATGAGTAATGAAGAAAAAGAACGGCGTTGTAAATCCTGCGGGAAACTGCTCCTTGATGAGAAACTTCCTTTTTGCAGGAGATGTGTGCTTGAAGGAAGAAATAAAGCTGGTCAAGTCGGAGGCATCGTAGTCGGTGCGGCAACAACTGTACTTAGTGCGGTTGCTCTGATAAACAATAATTCAGGTGGTGGGAATGATACTACAGCGTGAAACTCAATACCTTTTATGATTATTCCTCACACATTTTGATTTTGCCGATACCTTTTGATTTTTCTTTCGATTGGTTCAAATCACGGGTTCAGACCGGCTCACAGCTGCAAAGGCAAGGCCGCTGAAAAACTGAAAACGGGCATAAAAAAGAGGGCTTCCGGCGGAGCAAAACCGCTGACAGCCCTTGTTTGATTATTCCGGCCCCTTCGGAGCTATCTGTTCGGACTTTGAGAGCCACCATTCCGGAGAAGGAGCGCCACTGAAGTCTACGGATTGGATCCCGCACAAGCCAAGTAACAACGTAATGCAAGTTGGGGTGGCTCCATCAGTCCGGACAGGCGGCTCCGCCGCCCCGCAATATTCAATGCCATGCTTGAAAGCATCAAGGCAATCTTCCAGGCAACAGAAAAACAGCTCACCGTATTCATGAATGACTTCATCAACCGGCTTCCAGATTACATGCAGAAGCCTTTACTGGCGGCCAATAACGCATAATCAGGTATTTTTGTTGGTCAAACTATTGAGTTTTCAAGGATCAAGCCCACTTTTGATGTGGGAAGTTTAAGTTAAGTATTTGAAATATGAACACGATGGCGGATTCTTGTTGAAACATCAGTATATAAATCCACATTAAACTCTTCTGCCACTTCAAAAGTTACAAATATACAATATGGTATTTCATCTTTCTTAAGTTTAATTGCTTCCTCTCTACAATTTACTTTTATGATAAGGTCATCATCATTCCAGACGATTGGGTTTTCTCCAATAAAAATCTCATGTTGTAATGAACCTTTACGAACTGCCTGCCATTCTGTATTTTGCCTCTCTGGAACAAGCCCCTTTCCACCATCATCAATATTAAACCATAGTTGTGCGCCTCGATATGTTTGCTTATTTGGTACAACAGGAGAAAAATAGGCCAATGTAACAGTCAGTTTCCGTCTCATTAGATGAGACGAAAAGTCTACAGGAAGCGGGAGTCTAAAGATATCTCCTTCGTCTTTCTTTAATGCTCCAAGCCCAATAAGAGTTATACGTTCTTTAGTGCACTCTATAACACGACTTATATTAGGGATACCGTTTCCAAGCCATTTACTTAATTGCTTTGAGGAGGTTTCCATTGATGAAGCAAGTTTATCAGCAATAGATTCCCATGATGCACCATGTGTGAGCATAGCTTTCAAAAGAATTGCAGTAGAATCTACTGGCATTTTGACACCTGTTTCGTCAAGAAATACCTGATTAAGTACATCATGGCATTTTGCCCCTTCATGTGTTATTTGAGCAGCAGCATCGCTCGTTCCAAAAGAAAAAGCACAACCATCTGTATCACCCGTTCCATATGGAGCCGCCGATAAACATCCTGGCTCACGTGAAGATTCTACCCAATTAATTTTACCGTCAAGTCTTCCTCTAATAAACTTTCTACCACCATAATAAAACAAGTCTGGAGTAATGATAGAACGATAGCCTTTTCCAATTGCAGATATGGGCGATGGAAGCCCTCTGTCAACGGCCCAAATAAAACGATCGGTTTCATTTGCATCAGTGAAATCATCATACAAAGCACCGATTGTAAGTCCATTCAAGCTTTCAGATGGTGCCAATATTTTAAGGTTGCGTTGATTATCTTTTATAGCTGAACCAAAAATATTACTTCTTTGTGTTATGTCTAGAGATTTTAGTTCGTCGAACGGTTTATCTATAAAGTTTACAATCTCCGGGTGGTTGCCAGCACTTATGATAAATAAAATCTTATATTTATAGGCAAGAAAATCGAGCAGTCGGGCGGTCGGGCTCATTGTAGCTGCCAACTGTCGCACAGGGTCTCCAATAGACAAATTTATTACTTTAGTGTTGGGTGCCGTTGCGCTCTCTTGACCATCTCCTTCCATCATTCTCTTTACAGCTCGATGAAGAACATCAATAAACATGCTATCATCAGGAACGCCTTCTATTACCTTATCGAAGCCGTTTTGTTTCGGTCGTAGAACAGGTCGCACATAAACAGGACTACTGATAGGAGTGTCATTCCTTTTAATGTCGCCATAAATTGCCAGGGAAACCATTGATGTACCATGAACACGATATTTACTTTCATACTCTGCCGCATAGTCATCAGGATCATCAATGATAACTCGTCCACGAAGCAGACGATGATTCTGCATTGGCATACCATCGAAAACAGCAACCACAGCATCACCTATCGGTAATGATGTTTCTTCAGTAGAATTATATACTTCTGAATCCGTTGTGGAAACAAATACAGACTGACAAACAGGGCGAAAGAACATGATATCATCAACTTGTGATAATTCGATTTCTTCATATCGATTAACTAAGCTCTCGATAGAAGTTCTTGGTAGTTCAACTAACATACCATGGTAAAATATTTCACCTATTACACATTCCTGAATCACATGTCCTTCTAACGATTGAATTTCACGGCGAATTGATTCAACAGAATTACTTCTTTTTGCTGCATCACTTCTAAAGAACAGTTCTATTTCAAATGGAACAGGAGAATTACCATCAATTTCCAGCGATTCACGCCAATATTCTAAAGCGTGTGTTTCTTCAATTCTATCCCTTGCATCCCATTTCCTTAAATCCTTTATATGGGTAAAAATATCACGGAGTCCTGCAAAGCCACGTTTGAATACATCTGTTTCTCCATTTTGATATCTTTGCCACAATGATAATAATTGCAACATCGTCTGTTGATTAGACATTACGCAATATAGTTTCCCGTTTAGTGGAGTATTAAGTTTTTCATTAGAGGTGTTGTCAACTTGGTAAAAATCATCATCCGGATCAAATGGTTCAGTTTCGCTGTCAAATATCCATTCAAAACCATCCGTATTTTTCACTGCCGTATAGAAATTATCAACAGTTCCGATTATTTCAAAAACCAAAGCAAATTCAGGGTTAATCCCAGTGGGAGATTGCTGAATTTTTAATGCCTTCTGTTCAAAAGCAGTTTTGAGTAAAGTAAAAGATGGTTGTAGCCGAGTGAACTGCTTTCCAAAAGATGGCCTTACTGTCTTTGTAAATACGGAAGGTTTGTGTTCACGATCTGCTCTCTCTGGAGACGGAAATAATATTAAAGGTCTGTCTGGCATGTTCCTACTCCTTCCTGGTCTTTATGTGCAATGATTACTTGAGATTGCCAACTACGAATGGCTCTCTCAGTAATTTCTTTCGCATTATCATTCGGCAGACTTAAAATATATTGTCTATAAACTGATAATGCAAATTCCTCCGCTTCTGCATAACTTATGCCTAATGTTTTTTTCGCAAGTGTGCTTGGTTGCAAACCGAACTTAAAATTTTTTTCCTTTTCAAAGAAACGATAATATTCTTCTAGATTGTTTCGAGTTGGTTTTGGTATTTCTATTCTGATTTGGAATCTACGCCATGCTGCTTTATCAAGCAAAGTATCATGATTTGTAGCAGCAATAACGATAACATAACTTGGAAGTGCATCAATCTGCATCAATAAAGAACTCACTACACGTTTAATTTCACCAGTTTCATGAGTGTCGCCACGTTCTTTCCCCAATGTTTCAAACTCATCAAAAAATAAAACACATTCTCTTGTTTTCACATAATCAAATAGCCTTGACAGTCGGGATGCAGTTTCACCAAGATAGGAACCTATAATATTTTCATACCTTACTGTAAGAAGAGGTATCATCAATGCTTCAGATATTGCTTCTGCCAATGAGGTTTTTCCATTCCCTGGAGGACCAATTAAAAGAATTTTATTTCGTGGTTCTATGCCGTATGATTGTAATAGATCAGAACGATTTTGTTCTGTTATCAAGTCTTGACAGATTGATTTAATATTGTTTGGAAGAATTAAGTGATCTAATCTCTTTTGAGGAGTCTTTACTAAAAAAAGACTTTGCTCGCTTGTTCCACCGCGGGTGATTGTTGGTGAAATTACATTATCTTTCGTGATAGACTTGTGTGAATTTTTTAATAATTCGTCAATTTTTGCTGCAAGTACTGTATGCTGCTTTGAACGTTCTTCAGCACATAACGCTTCGGTAGCTTTTCTAAAGTGTACAGAATCATTTATCAAACCATATTTTATTAACTCGCATAGCAAATCTGCTCTTGCCATAATTTTTTACCTCCTAAATTTTCAATGATAAATGGCAAGCAATTCTATAATAACCCATCCGGAATATCGATGAAATTATTTTCACAAAAATCAAAAAAACTTTTTACTGCTAGATTACTTGGTGTAACATGACAGTTTTCCCAGCGGTTAATAGTTGAATAACTTACATTTATTGCACTAGCAAGCTGTTCCTGGCTTAAATCAAGGTTCTTTCGCACAAAAATAACAAACTCTGAAAATGTCATTATCATACCTCTTTCTCAATATAGCATATGCCATTATTTCTTTATATTATTATAGCATATGCTGTATAGGGCATTCTCAATTTTTTTTACAACTGATCAGGAATGTTTTTGTATAAGCCAGCTCAGCCATTCTCCGGCAGCTTCACGGACAGGTCTGTGTGGTATATTTCCCGGTCAGGGAGCTTCCCGCTGACCAGATAGTCCTGAAGAAGACCTATGGAGAGAGAGCCCTGTAGCTGGGGCTGCTGGGTGATTGTCGCGGTGATGAGGCCCCTGGATAGCATTTCTCTGGTGGAGGGGACAGCGTCAAAGCCGATCAGGAGGAAGGGGTCTCCCTTGCTGTTGCGAATACAGAGGTCGGAATCTTCAGGAGAGGACTGGATCTTGCGGGCGTGCAGAAGCCCCCGGCAGCCCCCATACATGCCGCTGGCCGTGTAATAGAGGCCGTCCAGGTCGGGATGTCTGGCGAGAAGCTGCGTCACAGCCTCATAGCTCTCATAGTCGTCATCATGCGCCTCGATGATTTCTGTGATATCGATTCTGGGGACCAGGTCTCGGATGTAGTCCGAAAAGCCCCGAATACGATCCTCGTGGCAGAGGATCTGGTGGGAGCCTGTGATAATGGCGAGCTTGAGTGGACGGCTGGCAAAGCGGTGGAAGAGGGCGGCCGCCGTCCTCCCGCAGGCATAGAAATCAGATCCCACATAGGCGATTCGCCTGGACTCTGGGATGTCGGTGTTGGTGGTCACCACAGGGATGCCGCTCTCCCAGAGCAGGTCAATCTTGGCGCGGACGCGGTCGTCATTGTAGGGGGAGAGGACAAGCCCATGAATCCCCTCATCGGATAGCTGGTCGATGGCGTCCAATTCCTCTTTCAGTCCGTAGGGGATCCACCTTGTGATCAGACGAATCCCGTAAATGCCCAGGTCTGTGAGCTTGCTCTCGACCCCGGTGATCACATCGTCGAAGAAGGCATTGCCCGCCCCGAAGAGAATGACGCCGATGGACAGGCGCTTCTTCTGGGCGGACAGGGCAATGCCGGCCTTATTTGGCTTGTAGTCAAGCATCTCTATTATCTCAAGAACTCTTTTCTTCGTCTGTGGACTGACCCCCTCCCGCTGGTTCAGAACCCGGTCGACCGTGCCGCGAGAGACCCCTGCGAGCTTTGCAATTTCCTTCATCGTGGCCATCTGCCCCACCTCTTTCTCCTGTCCTTGCGGCCGGTCGTCTCCTCCCGGTCATTCCCTTCAGGCCTTTCGTCCCTGTCCACCCGTGCGCCGTGCTTTTGCGTGCATTATTGCACGGGAACAGAGAGAAGTCAATGCGTGCACAAGCACGCATCTTCTTGGTCCAAGAGATCTTGGGCAATATGTGAGAAAAAATCCAAGAATATTGGCAAAAAAGTTCATTGTAGATTCCAAACAGGACGCATATGATAGGAATAGGACGTGCACGTGCACGAACAGGAAACGCCGTGTTTCCCACCGGATGTCATAGCCTTGTAAAGTTTCAGAGAGGATTGGAATCAATGTATTACATTGGAATTGATCTGGGGACTTCTGCGGTCAAGCTCCTTCTCATGGACGGGGAGGGGAACATTCGAAATATGGTGTCCAGGGAATATCCGATATCTTTCCCCCATCCCACCTGGGCAGAGCAGGAGCCGGAGGACTGGTGGACACAGACTAAGGAGGGCCTGGATGATCTTTTGAGCGGCATCGACAGGAAGCTGGTGGCCGGAATCAGCTTCGGCGGGCAGATGCACGGGCTTGTGATCTTAGACCAGGAGGATGCGGTCATCCGCCCGGCGATCCTGTGGAATGATTCCAGGACTGCGGAGGAGACAGACTATCTCAATGAGAAGATCGGCAGAGATTTCCTGTCGAGACACACAGGGAATATTGCCTTTACAGGATTTACCGCGCCGAAGATCCTCTGGCTCAAGGCCCATGAACCGGGGCACTTCGCCAGGATTCGAAAGATCATGCTTCCAAAGGACTATCTGGCCTATCGAATGACCGGCGTTTATGCGACGGATTTCTCGGATGCCTCAGGGACCCTTCTCCTGGATGTACAGGGGAGGACCTGGTCCAAGGAGATGCTTGCCATTTGCGGAGTCACAGAGGACATGCTTCCGGGCCTGTACAGGTCTTGCGATTGCATCGGGAGTCTTACGGCGCAGGCGGCGGAGGAACTGGGCCTGCCCTGCGAGGTCAAGGTGGCGGCAGGGGCAGGTGACAATGCTGCCGCTGCAGTTGCAACCGGGACGGTGGCTGAGGGAGGGTGCAATCTCTCAATAGGAACTTCCGGCACCCTCCTGATTGCCTCCGATCACTTTCGTGTTGATGCGGACAACGCCCTTCACTCCTTCTGCGATGCGGGGGACAAGTACCATCTGATGGGCTGCATGCTCTCGGCCGCCTCCTGCAATCAGTGGTGGATGGAGAAGATCCTGTCGGAGAGGGACTATGCCCGGGCGCAAAGCCGGATTGACGAGCGTGGGCTGGGAAGAAATCAGGTCTTCTTCCTGCCCTATCTGATGGGGGAGCGGTCCCCTCTCAATGACCCCTATGCCAGGGCCTGTTTTCTGGGGATGACAATGGACACCGGTCGGGAGGAGCTGACACAGGCAGTCATGGAGGGGGTGGCTTTCGCCTGCCGGGATATGCTGGAGGTCGCCAGAGGTCAGGGGATTGTAATCAACCGGTCCAGGCTGGTGGGAGGAGGGGCCAGGTCCTCTCTCTGGCAGAAGATTCTGGCGAACGTGCTCGGCATCGAGCTGGAACTCCCGGAGACGGAGGAGGGGCCCTCGCTCGGGGCGGCAATCCTGGCGGCTGTCGCCTGCGGAGCATATGCAGATCTCAATGAGGCGGTCCGGGCCCTTGTCCGGGTCAAGAAGACCATTGCGCCGGACCCGGTCCTAACGCAGCGATACCAGGAGAGATATGAGAAGTTCTCGAAGCTCTATCCGGCCCTGCGGGAGGTCTTTCGAGCGCTCGCAGAATGAGATCGCATGCAGGACGGGAGGACGGATGGGCGAGGAAGGCATCAGAAGGGAATCAGGAAGGCATCAGAAGGGCATCAGGAGGGCAAAGGAGAGAATGAGATGACAGGAGAGAAGATGATGATGAACAATATTCCCAGAATCAAGCTGGGGCTGGTGGCGGTCAGCCGGGACTGTTTTCCGGCTCCCCTGGCGGTAAATCGCCGCAGAGCTGTCGTCACGGCTTATGCGGCAAGCTATGATGCCGAGGACATTTATGAGTGCCCCGTTACGGTCGTGGAGTCCGAACTCGACATGGTTCATGCTCTGGACGATATTAGAAAGAAGGGCTGTAATGCCCTCTGCATCTACCTGGGTAATTTTGGGCCGGAGATTGCAGAGACCCTGCTTGCTGTGCATTTTGACGGCCCGGTGATGTTCTGTGCGGCGGCAGAGGAATCACAGGACCGATTGATGGAGTCCGGACGGGGCGATGCCTATTGCGGGATGCTGAATGCGTCCTATAATCTCGCTCTGCGAAACTGCAGGGCCTATATTCCCGACGAACCCGTGGGCGATGCTGACGACTGCGCTGCCATGATCCATGACTTTCTGCCCATAGCCCGCGTCAAGTATGGGTTAGAGCATCTGAAGATCATCTCTTTCGGACCAAGGCCGGCGAACTTCCTGGCCTGCAATGCGCCCATTAAGCAGCTATACAATCTGGGCGTTGAGATCGAGGAGGAGTCGGAGCTGGATCTCTATGAGGCTTTCCTGAGACATGAGGGGGACGAGCGCATTGGCTCTGTATCCTGTGATATGGCAAGAGAGATGGGCTATGAGTCCGGCAAGGAGCCGGAGATGCTGTCTAAGCTGGCACAGTACGAACTGACGCTCTTAGATTGGATCGATGACCACAGGGGATACCGGGAATTTGTGGCTCTGACTACGAAATGCTGGCCAGCCTTTCAGGATATGTTTCATTTCGTACCCTGCTATGTGAACAGTCGTCTGATGAGGCGGGGAATCCCCGTTTCCTGCGAGGTGGACATATACGGCAGTTTGTCCGAGTACATAGGTCTCTGCGTCAGTCAAGAGGAAGTGACTCTCCTGGACATCAATAACTCTGTTCCGAAGGATATGTACAGGGAGTCCATTGAGGGGAAATTCGACTACCGGCCCAGTGATAGCTTCATGGGCTTCCACTGCGGGAATACCTGCTCGACCAGAATCCTGCAACCGCATTTGTCCTATCAGAGAATTATGGCATCTACGCATCCCAAGGAGTGGTGCGTCGGCACAATAGAGGGAGATATCAGGCCGGGCGATATCAGCTTCTATCGCCTGCAGGCGACGGCAGATAATAAGCTCAGGGCCTATGTGGCAGAGGGAGAGATACTCCCTGTGCCGAGTCGGTCCTTCGGAGGGATCGGTGTATTCGCCATTCGGGAGATGGGACGCTTCTATCGGAATGTCCTGATCGAGAAGAACTATCCCCATCACGGGGCGGTCGTATTCGGGCATTACGGAAGACAGCTCTTTGCAGCACTCCGCTATCTCGGAGTCCATGCGGAAGACCTGGATTATAACCATCCGGCGGAACTGCCTTATCCGGGGGAGAATCCATTCGCCCGCGACCGGAATCTGCAGTAAAATAAAGGCAGGAAATATAGACGGGAAACATGCAAGTGGATTCGAGCCTGAAGAAACACATGCAAAAGGAGGGGATATGAAGTTCTTTATTGACACAGCCAACGTAGAAGAGATCATCAGAGCCAATGAGATGGGGATCATTCATGGGGTCACAACCAATCCCTCTCTAATCGCCAAGGAGAAAAGGGACTATGCGGAAACCCTGAGGGAGATCAGCGGGATTGTGGACGGGCCGATCTCCGGCGAGGTCAGGGCCACGACCAGGGACGCCCAGGGGATGATCTGCGAGGGAAGACAGATCGCTGCAATTCACAGGAATATGGTGGTCAAGATCCCTATGACGGCAGAGGGGCTGAAGGCCATCCGTGCCCTCTCTTCCGAGGGGATTAAGACCAACTGTACCCTGATCTTCACCGCCAACCAGGCCCTCCTGGCTGCCGAGGCCGGGGCAAGCTATGTCTCCCCCTTCGTGGGAAGGCTGGATGATATCTCAGAGCCGGGGATTTGTCTCATAGAGGATATAGAGACGATCTTCGGGAATTACGCTTACGAGACCGAGGTCATAGCGGCCTCGATCCGCACGCCCATGCATGTCAGAGATTGCGCCCTGGCCGGGGCGGATATCGCCACGGTCCCGTATAAGGTTCTGATGCAGATGATGAAGCACCCCCTGACAGACGCGGGGATTGAAAAGTTTGCCAGGGAATATGCGGAGGTCTTTGGAGAATAGGAAGCGGGCTTTGGAGAATAGGAAGCGGGCTTTGGAGAATAGGAGGGGTTTTGGGTCTTGGGAGAATAGAAGGGGCAGTTTGGCGGCAGCCTCCTCTTCATGGTAAAATAGAGAAATGAAGATGATCCATTGCTCAGACCTCCACCTGGATTCCAGGATGGAGACAAATTTAGACAGCGAGAAGGCCAGACTGCGCCGCGAGGAGTTGTTTGCCGCCTATGAGCGCATGGTGGACTATGCCGCCCGCGAGGGCGTCGGGGCCATTTTGATCGCCGGAGATATGTTCGACCGGCCGCATCTGTCCCGGTCCATTCGCAATCGGGCCCTGGAACCCATGAAGATGCACCCCGACATTGACTTTTTCTATCTGCGGGGCAACCACGACAATTCGGACTTCCTGGCGGGACTGGATGAAGAGGAGATCCCGGCCAATCTCAAGACCTTCTCCGATAAGGGCTGGCGGAGCTATGACTGCGGGGACCTGGTCATCACGGGAGCGGAGCTGTCAGCAGAGAACAGCGAGTCCCTGCCCCGAAGCCTGCATCTGGACCCGGACCGGGTCAATCTTGTCATGCTCCATGGGCAGGTCCGGGAGTATGCGGGGAATGATTCAGCGGAGGAAGTGGTCCTGCCGGCTTATCGGGGGAAGGGGATCGACTACCTGGCCCTGGGTCACATTCACAGCTTCCACCGGGAAAAGCTGGATGAGAGGGGGATCTTCTGCTACAGCGGTTGCCTGGAGGGCAGGGGCTTTGACGAGTGCGGCCCCAAGGGCTTTGTGCAAATCGATGTCACAGGGGGCCGGCTGACCAGCCGCTTCGTCCCCTTCGCAAGAAGGCAGCTGCAGGAGATCCAAGTGGAGCTTACTCCCGAGGACCGGATGCTCCAGGTCATGTCCAAGAGCGACAAGGCCCTGAGGGATATTTCGGGGGAGGACCTGATCAAGCTGGTCTTTACCGGCCACATCAGCATGGACCTGGAACTGGACACAGACCGGGTCTTGAGACGTTTTGTCAGTCGGTTCTTCTACATCAAGGTCTCTGATCAGACGAGAACGCAGATCGACTTTGAGGCCTATCTCAATGACCGGACGATCAAGGGGGAATTTGTCCGCCTCATAAGAGACAGTGACCTGTCTGATGAGGACAAGGAGCGGGTGACCCGCATCGGCATGCGGGCTTTGATCGGAGAGGAGTTGGAGGGATGAGGCTGATATCCTGCTATATTGCCGGATTCGGGACAATCCGGGATCAGAACTTCACATTCAAGCCGGGTCTCAATGCCATTCTGGAGGAGAATGGCTGGGGCAAGACGACGTTTTCCGTCTTCATCAAGTCCATGTTCTACGGTATGGAGTACAACAGGAGCACGAAGAACCTGATTGAGAGGCACAAATACGAGCCCTGGGACAAGGGAGCCTACGGAGGGTCTTTAGTCTTTGTGACAGGGGAGAGGCAGTATCGGATAGAGCGCAATTTCGGCCACACGAATAAGCAGGACTCCTTTCGCCTGATTGACCTGGCCACCAATCAGGAGTCGGATGACTTCTCGGACCAGGTCGGAGAGGAGCTCTTCTGTGTGGACAGGGAGTCCTTTGAGAAGTCGATTTTTATCCCGCAGAATGCTCTGGACACCGGGATTACAGATGCCATGAACGCCCGCATGGGCAAGGGAAACCGGATGAACCGGGAGGACGTCACGCATTTCGAGGATGCCATTAAGGGCATTGAAACGCAGATTCGGGATTACAACCGAAACAGTAAGACCAATACTGGCAAGCTGCGTCTTCTGGGGCAGAAGATCTCCGACAAACAGGAAGCGGCTGACCGGATTGAAGCGACCCGGGAGGCTGCCCGCATGACCGAGGCAGACCTGGTCTGTAAGAGGGAGAGGCTGCACCGGTTGGAAGAGGAGAAGAAGGGCCTGAACGAGCGGATCTCAGAGCAGATCGGAAGAGAGCAGGCCCTGGGAGCCCTGCGCCAGAAGAGGCAGCAGCTGTCTGAGGACCGAAAGGAGATGGAGGAGTACCGGGCCTTCTTTGCCAAGGGACTTCCGGGGCCGGAGCAGATGGCGGAGATCACCGATGCGGACCATCAGCTGGCCGTGCGGGAGAAGGAGCTTGAGGAGTTGCGGGAGAAGATCCCCAAAGAGGCCTATGTCAAAGACTTAACGGATCTCTTTCGGGAGGAGATCCCGACCAGCGGTCAGTTCGCCGGCTGGGCCAAAGAGGCGGCCCATCTGAAGGACCTGCGCATGCAGCAGTCCTATGCCGTCATGCTCGAGGAAGAGCGGGAGCAATTGGCAGAGCTCAGGGCTTATTTCTCTGTCAAGAACCCAAGCCGCGAGGAGCTGGATCTGATCGCCGAGGAGATCAATCATCTCGCGGTCTATAACGGGCGGGTCAGTGAACTGACCAGGCAGACAGAGGAACTGGAGCAGAACAGGGCGGGCAAGATGCAAGCCCGTCGGTCGGAGTCCGGATTTGGCCTGAGTCTGATTACAGGGCTGATTGCCCTGGTCTTGCTCCTGGGCGGAGGGACTTTCCTGGGGCTCTATGTGTCTGACGGGGACTTCCTGCGCCTGGCTCTGGGCCTTGTCTTTGCTCTGGCGGCGGCTTTTGTCTTTGTCACCGGCATCGGGAGTCACAAGAGACACAAGCGGGCCTATCAGCAGATTCTGGAGGCTCTGGATGAGGAGATCCGGCAGGCAGAGAGAGAAAGAGAAGAGGCTGTCCGGATGCGGGATGCCTCCCGCAAGATCTGTATTGACTTCCTCGCGTCTTTTCCTGAGGAAGAGGGCAGTATGCAGCAGAATCTGACCAACATCCGAATTAAGAAGGAGAACTTCGACCGGTTACAGGTCGCAGAGGTCAAGATGATCAACAATTCCGCCGGAGCCGTAGATGAACTGGCCGCTTGTTCCATGCACCTGTACACCCAGCTCCAGCCCTATGCGGACGCCTATGAGATGGACCTCTACCACGAGTTCAATGAAGAGGCCCTTCTCCAGCGTCTGCAGGAGGACGCCCAGGCGTATCGGGAGTATATGACTTCCAAGGGGCAGGCAGAGACCTTAAATGATCAGGTGAGGGGCTGGCGCAAGGCGATCGGAGAATTCCTGGCCAGGTATCCGGTGACCGGGAACAGTCGTCAGGCCTGTATCGACCAGATCCGCCGCAATATGGACCGGCTGGCGGATCTCTCAGACCGGGTGAGGGAACTGCAAAGAGAATTGGCAGAAGAAGAGGAGACAGGCGCGGTCTCTGCCGAGGGGAAGTCCGTTGCAGAACTGCAGGAGGACGGGGAAGCCCTGGACGCGAAGATCGTCGGGCTGACACAGGAGGTCAGTGACACGCGGGACGCGTGGACGAAGCTGTTGGAGGAACTGCAGGAGTACGAGGAAGCCAGGGACGAGCTCAAGGAGCTGCGGAGGCAGGAAGCCGACATGCAGGATACGGTCCGCATTCTGGAGCTGACAAGAGACTATCTGATCCGGGCGAGGGAGTCCTACCTGGCCCGCTATATGGGCCCCCTGCAGAGCAACATGCAGTCCTATCTGGAGATTCTTGGAGGAGACAGGATTCAGGATCGGCCGGAGACCTTCGTCCTGGATATTGATTTAAATCCCCGGCTCGTTTACAAGGAGCAGCAGAAACGGGGCGAATTCCTCTCTGCCGGCTATCACGACCTGATTGCCCTCGCCGTTCGCTTTGCCCTGGTAGACACCCTCTTCTCAAAGGACCAGCCGGTGGTGATTCTGGACGATCCCTTCAACAACCTCGATCAGGACAAGGTGAGGAGGGCTCTCGACTTTCTTGATCAGATCGCAGCCAGACGCCAGCTGATCTATCTGACCTGTCATCCCAGCCGTATGCCCGCAGAACATTGACAGGAGACCTGTCATCCCATACAATATGGAACGTGCGCAGCACAGGGCCCAGTTAGCTCAGTTGGTAGAGCAGCGGACTGAAAATCCGCGTGTCTCTGGTTCGATTCCGGAACTGGGCACATGCGGGTGTAGTTCAATGGTAGAACACCAGCCTTCCAAGCTGGATACGTGGGTTCGATTCCCATCACCCGCTCTCATGGCGTATCTTCTGACATCGGGAGATGCGCTTTTTTCTTGCAGGAGGTTTTATGAGTCGGGAGAAGAATGCGCCGATCGCTGTTTTTGACTCAGGAATGGGCGGAATCAGCGTCTTAAGGGAGCTGGTCAAGCTGATGCCGGGAGAGGATTTTCTCTATTTCGGAGACTCGAAGAACGCGCCTTATGGCACGCGGGAACTGCCGGAGATCCAGGAGTTGACCATCAGAAATATACAGGGACTGATGGATCGGGGCTGCAAGGCTGTGGCTGTCGCCTGCAATACGGCGACTTCTGCCGCGGTTCGCAAGCTAAGAGAGATGTACCCAAGCTTTCCTATTGTCGGGATTGAGCCGGCGGTCAAGCCCGCCTGCCTGGAGAATCCGGGGGGCAGAGTCCTGGTCATGGCGACGCCCATGACGGTCCGGCTGGGGAAGCTTCACCTCCTCTGTGACCGCTTCCGGCATGTGGCGGAGATCGAGACCCTGTCCTGCCCCGGTCTCATGGAATTCGTCGAAGAGGGGAGGGATCAGACCCCGGAGCTCATGCGGTTCTTAAAAAATATTCTTATACCCTATCGGGGCGTTGATGCCGTCGTCCTGGGCTGCACGCACTATCCCTTCGTGAGAAGGCAGGTCCAGGAGATCATGGGGCCCTCCACCAAGATCTATGACGGGGCGGCAGGAACAGCGAGAGAACTCTTAAGGAGAATCCGGGCAGAAGACCTGGAGACGGAGAAGAAGGAGGGGGGGACGGTCATCTTCGAGAACAGCGATCCGACCCGGGAGCGGCTGGATCGGATGGCAGGCCTCTTCCATCGGGAGGAGTAAGGGGACGGCTCCGGGGCCTGCCTCGGCAGCCTAGAGGAACCAGACTTCTTGCCTGCTGGTTGAGATGGCGTCTGCCCCGGCTGACAGGATCGAGAGGACATCCTCCTTGTCGGAGACAAGGCCCCCGCAGATCAGGGGAACTTTGATCCGGTTCTTGATCTTCGTGATCAGTTTGGGCATAGGACCCGGCAGGATTTCTACCACATCCGGCCTGGTGGACGGGAGCTGACGGAGAATAGCCTCATAGGCCATGGAGTCAATCAGGAAGAAGCGCATGACGGTCGCAAGCCCCAGTTCCCTGGCGTGGGCGATGAGATTGGCCTTGGTGGAGATGATGCCGTCCGCTTCCGTGTAGACTTTGATGAAGTCCACAGCGATCTCCCTGGACTGAAGGCCGTGGATCAGATCAATGTGGACCATGGCTATCTTGCCGGCCGCCTTGACCTGAGACACGATGCCGGGGATGCTGATCAAGTCCCCATAGAGAATGAAGACGATGGCAGTCTCTGTCTCAAGGCAGTGGGCCAGGCCGTCTTCATCCTTGACAGCGGCAATGACAGGCGAGGCCTCCAGGGCATTTGCAAATTCATGATTCATGGCAGGTCCCCTTTCAGAAGATGCTCCTGTATATTATATAGGATCGGAGGCAAAATGAAGATATTCGTTATTGAAGACGATACAGTTCTCCGCACGGAATTGATTAAGCTGCTGAACTCCTACGAGTACGAATGTGAATCCAGTGAGGACTGGCCGAATATTGTGCAGCTTGTACTGGAGGCAGATCCGGATCTGGTTCTTCTGGACATCAACCTGCCGTTCTTTGATGGATTTCACATCTGCCGCGAGATTCGCAGACAATCAACGGTTCCCATCATTGTCGTCACCAGCCGGAGCACGGATATGGATGAGCTGATGAGCATCAATCTTGGGGCGGATGATTTTGTCACGAAGCCCTATAATACGCAAATTCTGATCGCCCGGATCGCTGCGCTTCTAAAGCGCAGCGCGCAGGATAGCGGCTCAGAGACAATGGAGTATCGGGGGCTTCGTTTCCAGCAGGCCAAGGGAGTGATTTCCTATGGAGACAACAGGATCGACTTGACGAAGAATGAGATGAAGATCTTGTCGGTCCTCTTCCAAAATGCCGGGGAAATTGTCTCCCGCGATGAGCTGATGAATGCCCTGTGGCAGTCGGATGAATTTGTAGATGACAATACCTTGACCGTGAATGTAAATCGTCTGCGCAAGAAATGTGAGAGTATCGGGGCCAAGGGATTTATCACAACAAAGCGCGGGATGGGGTACCTGATATGAACATAGCAATGTTTATGAAGGACAAGTGGCTTTTGCTCCTGTCACAGACGGCAGTGATTCTGTTTCTGGCTGTGTTCTTGCGGGAAATGAAAGTCAATGATAACGCGAACATCCTTGTGTGCCTGTGCATTCTCTTGGTCACGATCAGTGCGCTCGTCTTGGAATATCATCAAAAAAACCGCTTCTACAGGCAACTTTATCAGGGTCTGCAGCGTCTGGATAAGAAATACTATATCTCCTCCATCGTTGGACAAGCGTGGTTTGCTGACGGCATCATTCTTACAGACGTACTGCAGGAGGCATCAAAGGCAATGGCGGATGAAGTGGCTTTCTATCGCCGGATGAATACGGAATACCGGGACTACATTGAGACATGGATTCACGAGATCAAGATTCCCATATCCTGCATAGATCTGATCTGCGGGAATCATAAGGGGGAATTGGCGACCGGTGTGATGGAGGAGCTTTCCAGAATCGATGCCTATGTGGAACAAGCGCTCTACTATGCGAGGAGTACCAATCTGGAAAAAGATTACATCATCCGGGAGATCGCCTTGGATGATCTGGTGAAAAAAGTTCTCAAAAAGTACGCGAAACAGCTTATTGCGGCAAAGACAGAACCTTCTTTTGAGAATCTGTCACAAAGGGTGTATGGAGACCCCAAATGGCTTGAGTTTATTCTGGGGCAGCTGATCAGCAACAGTATAAAATACAGGAAAAACGGACTGAAACTGACGTTTTCAGCGCGCGAAGAGAAGGACAGAGTGATCCTGTCTCTTAGGGACAACGGAAGCGGCATCGCAGAAAACGAAATAGCGCGTATATTTGACAAAGGATTCACGGGAACAAACGGGAGGGGTAAAGCCCGGTCTACCGGGATCGGTTTGTACTTATGCCGGAAACTCTGCGATAAGATGCACCTTTGCATTTATGCCACATCCGTTCCCGGACAGGGAACGACCATGCATATCGCGTTCCCGAGGGATTCCAGATTGCTTTTGGAGGATTGATCTTGTGTTCATAGGAGCGGGGCTGTGAAAAAACTCCCCTAATGAAAAGAGCGTTCTCGTGCACCAAAGGTGC